>NZ_JASJOJ010000147.1:0-969 GCF_038519165.1 Photobacterium sp. SP02 | reverse complement strand
AATGTGCAAATCAACCGGACGGGCGCCGATAGCACAGCCACCTGGCAGCGACACCTGGCCGCGTATGAAGCCGCGCACCCAGAGCTGGCCGCGGAATTCAAACGCCGTGTGAACGGTGAACTGCCGGCACAGTGGGAAGCTGCCACCAGCCAGATCATTGCCGATTTGCAGGCCAACCCGGCCAACATCGCTTCCCGTAAAGCCTCTCAGAACGCGCTGGAAGCCTTCGGCAAAATCCTGCCTGAGTTCATGGGCGGCTCGGCCGACCTGGCACCCTCCAACCTGACCATGTGGTCTGGTTCGAAGTCTTTGACCGCAGATGACGCATCCGGTAACTACATCCACTACGGTGTGCGTGAGTTCGGCATGACGGCCATTATCAACGGTATCGCCCTGCACGGCGGTTTTGTGCCTTACGGCGCAACTTTCCTGATGTTCATGGAATACGCCCGTAACGCCATGCGCATGGCCGCGCTGATGGGCGTGCAGAACATTCAGGTTTATACCCACGATTCTATCGGTCTGGGTGAAGACGGCCCGACGCACCAGCCGGTGGAGCAAATCGCTTCGCTGCGCCTGACCCCGAACATGAGCACCTGGCGTCCGTGTGACCAGGTTGAATCGGCGGTGGCCTGGAAACTGGCCATCGAGCGTAAAGATGCGCCAACCGCGCTGATCTTCTCGCGTCAGAACCTGGCTCAGCAAGAACGTAACGACGCACAGGTTGCAGATATCGCCAAGGGGGGTTACATCCTGAAAGACTGCGCTGGCAAGCCTGAGCTGATTTTGATTGCCACCGGCTCTGAAGTTGAGCTGGCGGTGAACGCCGCGGCCGAGCTGAGCGCCGAAGGTAAGCAGGTGCGTGTGGTGTCTATGCCATCGACCGATGCCTTCGACAAGCAAGACGCGGCATACCGTGAGTCTGTGCTGCCATCTGACGTGACTGCCCGTATCGCTATCGAAGCCGGT
>NZ_JASJOJ010000146.1:0-1017 GCF_038519165.1 Photobacterium sp. SP02 | reverse complement strand
CAAAGCGTTGATCGCGTTAGCCGTAACGGCGATTGCCGAGTGTTCACAACAGTTCGGCGCGATCTGCCCCGAATGCAATGGCTCGGGCCACACTACAAACAAACGCCGGATCACCCGCAAGTGCCCAGCCTGTAAAGACGGCCGCGTCCCCTGGACCAACGAAACCCGCTTCGCCAAATTCGCGCAGGTACTGCCCGTTCCCTTCAGCCGGTTCAACCGCTACAAGCCAATACTGGAAGAGTTAGTGCGTTGGCTGAACGACGGCCGCACAGCGGCTTTGTTGTCTGTTCAGGAGCAGATTGAGCTGGAGGAAAGGGAAGCCGAGGTGGCGTGATGGAGGTGAGAATCAGTGATAAAGTCTGTGTTCAGTTCAACCAGATGAACCTAAAGCAACCAAGTAACGTGCGCAGGGTAGTGGAGCTGCTGAAAGCGGGCCGTGAAGATGATTTCTGCGCTAAGCGCATGTCATCATCTGGTGAGCTTTTTTGTGGTGAAGGTAGACGGTAAGGCTCGAGTTGTCGTGTGACAGATGCATGGTAAAGACTGTTGTGGTGTGGTTTGTGTGATGAAGTAAAAGGCGACGGAAGTCGCCTTTAGTCTTTAAATTACTAGTAGTGAGAGCACCTGTTATAGGTTCACTCCCGAGTCAACGCGGGGATCTTTTGGTAGAGCTGTTCAACCTGAATTGCTTTGTCTGAGCTGAAGTGTAAAAGCCTGTGGCAGTTTGGACACAACGCGACACAATTTTCTACAGTATCAGAGCCGTTTTCAGATAATCGCTTCACGTGATGAACTTCTAAGTACGGCTTCCCGCTCGGCGTAGCGAAAGGAGCAGGGTTGTCACATAGCTCGCAATGGCCCGAAGCACGGTCGAGTACCCAGGCTTTTACCTGAGCAGAACGTTCATATACAACTGAGTTACTTTCGTTTGCTTTGGGGGTAAGGTTACCCTCAGGCCTTACCAGATTTTTACTTTTCTGGTAGTTATCGACCTCGATTTCAAAGCCTATAGTTGTC
>NZ_JASJOJ010000145.1:0-1026 GCF_038519165.1 Photobacterium sp. SP02 | reverse complement strand
CCGGCCAGCACCAGAGAACCTAAAGGCATTTCTGGTTACGCTTTGTGCCAGCAAAGAGTAACTGGCGCGCATCCTGCGGTGCTGAGAAAAACACCGAACTTAAGCGCGACATATGATCAGCAAAAATTGATGTTCTTTATAAAGTGGTTCGTGGATCAACACCTTGCATCGGTGATCTTCTGCGTGGATACTTAAAACCATGTTTGGCAAAATCAATGCCATAAATAGAATCTGACATGGTGGCATATTTTGAATAGATCATAAGACTTACCAAGTGTGGCAAAACCTGATGAGGGGGAGTCCATTTCATTCGTTATAACTACAGTGCGGTTTGAAATCCCTCGAACTATCTTCCTGGTGTTTTGCATCGTTTGATGGCCGTAGTTATAGTTTGTTACTACATTGAAGCCAGCTGAGAGTGTATATGTTTAAGTGCCCAAATTGCGGAATATCCATTTCTATTAGTGATAAGTTAGCGATTAACTTTGATAAGCACATAACATGTAAAAAGTGTTCACAAAAACTAAAACCGGTGAGGTTTTTTATTTACGCACTTATTTTTGTTGCTCCTACAGTTATGTCTCTATTGGTAAACTACGGTGAACTCAATTCTTTGATTGCAGCAGGGGGTACGTTTGCGTTTTGTTTCTTGCTATTAGCATGCCAGCCATTACGGAAAATGTAGTTATAACAAATAAGGATAAGTGCCGCTTAGCCGACACTTATCCGGGTGTTGGACAAGCCCGAAGCGGCATGATTATGGAAATAACTTGGTTGAACGCCGGAGGGGGGCGATGCGGACTGTTTTTATCAGGCACAGTAAGCGCATAAGCTCTCAGATGACTAATCACTTCAGTGGGTTACATGATTGTTGCTGTCGGTTGTAGTGCGTTTCTCCGCTTGTGGTGTGGTAGCCATTCTCCTTGTCCTGTTCTCTGTGTCCAAAAGCATTGGATCAGATCAGTCCAATGACGAGTAATAAACCAGCGTTATCCACAACACCAGGGAAAAATTCAGGACGAATTT
>NZ_JASJOJ010000144.1:0-1094 GCF_038519165.1 Photobacterium sp. SP02 | reverse complement strand
GTGCCACTGCCGGTGAAATTCGACAGCGTGCCCCCCGATACAGCCACATCATCAAACGTAAAATCGCTGCTGCTTTCACTCAGGTTAAAAGTGATAGTGGCGGTCTCACCCTGTTTCAACGCGGGTTTATCGCTGCTGATCGTCACTGTCGGCAGCACGGTATCCACTGTGATCGCTGTCTGCGTGGCCGCGGTATTGTTATTACCGGCAGCATCAGTGAACCTGTTGGCGGCGATATTAATGGTCGCCCCGGCAATGCTGTTGGCATCTGGCGTAAAGGTGGCGCTGTAACTGGTGCCGCTGCCGGTGAAGTTCGACAGGCTGCCGCCCGTTACTGCCACATCACCGATAGCGAAATTGCTGCTGCTCTCGCTGAGGGTGAAAGTAATGGTGGCGGTCTCGCCCTGTTTCAGCGCGGGTTTATCGCTGCTGATGGTCACTGTGGGCAGCACGGCATCCACCGTGATGACTTCCTGCATGGCTGTGGTGTTGCCATTACCGGCAGCATCAGTGAACTTGTCGGCAGCGATATCGATCGTACCGCTTGTGACATTGGCATCAGGGGTAAAGGTGGTGCTATAGCTGATGCCACTACCCGTGAAGTTCGACAAGCTGCCGCCGGTAACATTAATATCATCCTCGGTAAAATCGCTGCTGCTTTCGCTCAGAGTAAAGGTGATGGTGGCGGTTTCACCCGATTTCAGAACAGCTTTATCACTGCTGATGCTGACAGTGGGCAGCACGGTATCAACCGTAATCGTTGTCTGTGTGGCCTCGGTGTTGTTATTGCCAGCGGCATCAGTGAATCGGTTAGCGGCGATATTGATGGTCGCTCCGGTTGTACTGTTGTCTGTTGGGGTAAAGGTGGCGCTGTAAGTCGCGCCGCTGCCGGTGAAGTTCGACAGGCTGCCGCCCGTCACTACCACATCGCCGATAGCGAAATCGCTGCTGCTTTCGCTCAGAGTGAAAGTGATGGTGGCGGTCTCACCCTGTTTCAACGCTGTTTTATCGCTGCTGATAGTCACTGTCGGCAGCACGGTATCCACTGTGATCGCTGTCTGCGTGGCCGCGGTATTGTTATTACCGGCAGCATC
>NZ_JASJOJ010000143.1:0-1134 GCF_038519165.1 Photobacterium sp. SP02 | reverse complement strand
ACCGTTGATAATGGCCGTCATGCCGAACTCACGCACACCGTAGTGGATGTAGTTACCGGATGCGTCATCTGCGGTCAGCGACTTCGAACCAGACCACATGGTCAGGTTGGAAGGTGCCAGGTCTGCAGAGCCGCCCATGAATTCAGGCAGGATCTTGCCGAAGGCTTCCAGCGCGTTCTGAGAGGCTTTACGGGAAGCGATGTTGGCCGGGTTGGCCTGCAGATCGGCGATGATCTGGCTGGTGGCTGCTTCCCACTGTGCCGGCAGTTCACCGTTGACGCGGCGTTTGAACTCGGCAGCCAGTTCTGGGTGCGCGGCTTCATACGCGGCCAGCTTTTCGTTCCAGGCGGCTTCTTTGGCGGCGCCCGCTTCTTTGGCATCCCATTGCGCGTAAACGTCGGCAGGGATCTCGAACGGACCGTGCTGCCAGCCCAGGAATTCACGGGCGGCGGCGATTTCGTCGTGACCCAGCGGGGCACCGTGACAGTCGTGAGAGCCGGCTTTGTTCGGCGAACCGAAACCAATGATGGTTTTGGTACAAATCAGGGTTGGGCGTGGATCGGCTTTTGCCGCTTCGATGGCCGCGTTGATGGCCGCAGCATCGTGGCCGTCAACCGCAGGGATCACGTGCCAGCCGTAGGCTTCAAAACGCTTAGGGGTGTCATCAGAGAACCAGCCTTCTACGTGACCGTCAATCGAGATGCCGTTGTCATCCCAGAAGGCGATCAGCTTGCCCAGACCCAGGGTACCGGCCAGTGAGCAGGCTTCGTGAGAAATCCCTTCCATCAGGCAGCCATCGCCCAGGAACGTATAGGTATAGTGGTCAACCACATCGTGGCCGTCGCGGTTAAACTGTGCAGCTAGCGATTTTTCAGCAATCGCCATACCCACGGCATTGGTGATGCCCTGGCCCAGCGGGCCTGTGGTGGTTTCGATGCCCGGCGCGTAGCCGTACTCCGGGTGGCCCGGGGTTTTCGAGTGCAGCTGACGGAAGTTTTTCAGATCGTCAATCGCCAGCTCGTAGCCGCTCAGGTGCAGCAGGGAGTAAATCAGCATCGAGCCGTGGCCGTTGGACAGCACGAAGCGGTCGCGGTCGGCCCAGTTCGGGTTTTGCGGGTTGTGATTCAGGTGGTC
>NZ_JASJOJ010000142.1:0-1142 GCF_038519165.1 Photobacterium sp. SP02 | reverse complement strand
GCCTATTTGGAGCAAGTAATATTGGCGGGAATCCAAGGTTTGGATAAGAAATGAGCATACGTGCTCTCGCCCTGGTATGAACCCTCCTTATGATAGCTCAATCAATGGAAGTTCTGCCGTAGGAACTGTTACTTCTGATTTATTGGCCCCCTTTACTCGGTTATTAGATCTACTTGATGAGCCTGAAGCCATTACAACACTTTCGCCACTCATTGTGAGAGAAATTCATTATCGTCTCCTTACTAGCGAACTAGCTGGACGGATTTGGCAGATTGCATCATCGGGCAATCAAGCTAATCGAATTTCTAGGGCTATAGGTTGGCTTAGAGTTCATTATTCTGAACGATTGAATATTGAAGAGTTGGCTTCACACGTACAAATGAGTACGACAACGTTGTTTCACCATTTTCGTAAGCATACTTCGATGAGTCCTTTGCAGTATCAAAAGTGGTTACGATTAAACGAAGCTCAACGTCTGATGCTTAATGATAATTTCGATGCTTCAAGAGCAGCATTTCAAGTAGGTTATGAAAGTCCTTCACATTTTAGCCGTGAATATACTCGTCTTTTTGGAATGTCACCTAAGCGGCATATTGAGATATTACGAAAAGGAACAAATCCATAATTTGATCATCATTTTATTAATCAATTTAGTCGTTTTGAAGAGTAGATATTCTCAATATGTTTTCTAATCTGAACGAGGCCTCCGCTGGTTGTGTGTAACACGAATCTGTCTAAAAACGAGTTTCGAAACCAAAGAAACCTACTCCTCCAGGGAAAAATTCATGGATGAATTTTTAGGTTGTCGGCGCTGGGAGCGCCTACAACCGGCCCGGACAACACCATCGAACAAACAGGCATTTCTGGGCACTCTTTGAGCCAGCAAAGAGTGTCTGGCGCGCGCCACACCATGGTGAGGAAAGCACTGAACTCAAGCGCGACATATCTTCAAGCCTCACGCAAACCTCCAGCCACAGCACCTAAAAATCACTAGAAACCTAATTCCCAGGGAAAAATTCATGGACGAATTTTTAGGTTGTCGGCGCAGGGAGCGCCTACAACCGGCCCGGACAACAGCAACGAACAAACAGGCATTTCTGGACACTCTTTGAGCCAGCAAAGAGTGTCTGGCGCGCGTCACA
>NZ_JASJOJ010000141.1:0-1155 GCF_038519165.1 Photobacterium sp. SP02 | reverse complement strand
ACCATACCGATATCTGATATGCCAACCCCGACGGTTGAAACCTATCCTGCCGCAGAAGAAGCACACTGGAGCGATGCGATTTTGGTGTTTCCTGACGGTTCAGAGATTGCGCCGATTTATATTGTTTTCAAAAAGGCTGTTGGAAACAAAGTTAAACCTCTTGAAGTGGGAACGTATGGTGAGCTTGCTCCAAGAAGTACCAAAGATGGTTTAGATATTGATCACATACCTTCACTTGCAGCTATACGTCGTGCTGTCGAAAAGCAATATGGCTTTGAATTAACAAAAGAAATTGAAAATGAGTTGAAAAAAACAGGGGCAGCTGTTGCAATCCCCAGAGAAGTACATCAAAAATGCAGTGAGACGTATGGCGGCCGTAATCAAAGAGAAAAGCAAGAACTTGATGCTAGTAACCTAGAGGTTGCGGTAAATAATAACTTTGACGCTATCAAGCAATGTTTGAAAGATCATGGGTATACGGAAAAAGAGCTGCAAGAAGCAAGAGAGAAGCTTCATAGAATAAATAAATTGAATGGATGGTACTAATGACAATCGACCACAAACTTTTCATTGGTAAGAAGTACAATGAGCTACTTGCGATTCCCGACTTTCTTTCCCTTATTGGTGGGAATGTTCCAGAAGTTGTGGATGAAGGTTCTGAGAACTTTTACATCGTAGTTGATAGTAAAAAAATTGAACTCATTTTCAGTCGTGAAACTCAAGTATTGAAAGTTATTGTTTTCCACACTAACTCTCAAGGGTTGTTTCCTGAAGGCTTATCGACATCTATGACAAACAATGATGTATATAGATTGCTTGGTAAGCCAATAGAGACTGTACCTGAAAGGAAAATACCAGTTTTAGGGCTTGTCCCATCTTGCGACAAGTTTCCTAACGGATTGCAGGTTTTCTACTCTCTAGGTGAAAAGAAGGTTCAAGAAGTACGATATGCATTATCTATATGAATAGTGGAGGGTATTCATAGTTCAGTATCAGCCTAAGTCATAGATCCACATATTGATCGACCCTATTCGGGAAGTGGAGGCTCAACTGGGATAGCGTCAGATTCCAGTTCTGTACGAGGGTGTTCATAGTTCTGTGTCAGCATAAGTCACAGATCCACATATTGATCGACCCTGTTCGGGAAGTGGAGGC
>NZ_JASJOJ010000140.1:0-1241 GCF_038519165.1 Photobacterium sp. SP02 | reverse complement strand
ACCCTGTATACCCGGTGCAGAGGCTTCAGCGCGCTCAACCGCCTGCTTCATCGCCGCGGCCAGCTGCTGCAGATCCTCTTCCGTAAGAATGCTAAAACCTGACACTTCAGGCTTAATCTGGCTGATCATCATGTTGGCGCCCATCAGTTAATCGCTATTATTGCACCCTGAATTTTCTGAGATTTTTCTGCCTGGCTGTTGATATATTTGGCTTCCGTCGTTATCCGGCTGTTTTTTCCGTCGTATTGCGTCTTGGCATCGCGACTGGCAACAATCAACTGCTCTTCAGCTTCAATGCGAATGTTCTTCGCTTTCAGTACCAGCTCATCACGCTGTTCGATCAAGGAAAAGAAAATGTCCGTGACCAGAGGCAAATTCGGATCATTGCCGATGAATTCAATGCGACAGGACAATCCATTCTGTAAAGCCAGCTCAAGCTCAGCCAGGCTAAACTGGCGACCAAGCCTGGCAGCCAGACCGGATGGCATATCGCAGCCATCGAAAGTGACACGAACACTGTCCCCTTCAATCGCCAGAATATGGCCGAAACGGGCATGTAAAGGAGCCGGGGATTCCCCGGCTTCTGATTCAATGATGAAATGGCTTTGTGTCTGCTGCTTTTGCATTAGTTCACCGATACTTTTCCGCCCTGAACAACCACTTTATCTGAACCATTTATAGAGATAGACGTACCTGTGATCTGAATCGAGCCATCACTATTCAGGACTATCTGAGAAGATCCTGCTTTTAGCACGATCTTTTCTTTACTGATAATCTGCGTCGAACTTTTGGAATCAGACGTCACATTCCCGGTTACTGTCAGGGTGGAATTCCCTTCTACATTCAGGTTGTTGTCTTTCTCTACCTGAGTCTGACGGGCACCGTGGATCGTAATGGTCTGGTTTTCCATCACTTCCAGTTCATCGTTTTTGCCGATTTCAGTGGTGCGATTCTGATTGATCTTCAGATCCGAATTCTTCACCACAGTCACGGCTTCATTACTGTTGTAATTCACCGTGACATCCCCATCGACCGTTTCTGTGAAGGTGCCTTTCACTTCTGTGGTTTTGTTGCCTTTGATGGTTTCCAGCTGATTCTGACCAATCTCGTTGGTTTTATGGCGAGCAACCGTCAGGGTGTCATCATTACCGATCTGTTCAAACCGGTCATTCAGCACCTTCACTGACATATCTTTCTGCGCGCGCAGATACAGCTCTTCATGATTGGTTTCATCATCCAGG
>NZ_JASJOJ010000013.1:0-91630 GCF_038519165.1 Photobacterium sp. SP02 | reverse complement strand
CTGATGTTACAGAGCAGCTGGCTCCTTGTGCTCAGACAGGGAGTCTGCCAGGGCAATAAAAGCACTCAGATAATCAATGTCCAAATCTGTTTCCCTGACCCCCAGGTGAATGTGCTTGTGAATGCCACTTTCGCCCAGCCGCACAGCGACGATCGGCATTTTCTCCTCATATTCTTTGGCCAGCCATTTAGGTAGTGCCGCGACACCGCGTCCGGCCGCCACCATCTGCAGCATAATGTCAGTCGTTTCAATCAGCTTGTGTTTGCGCGGGCTGCATTTGGCGGGTGTCAGAAACTGGCTATACACATCCAGCCGGCTTTGCTCAACCGGGTAGGTGATCAGGGTTTGATCCAGCAGCATGTCCGGCGCTATGTATTCCTCGTTAGCCAGCGGGCTTTGCGCGCTGACCACCAGCACCTGCTCATAATCAAACACGGGAATATAGCGGATACCGGGCCGGAGTAGCGGATCGGGCGTGACCAGGACATCGATGTCATACCCGAACAGCGCGCCTAAACCGCCGAACTGGAATTTCTGTTTCACGTCCACATCGACATCCGGCCAGCCTTGCAGGTAGGGATGGACCACTTTGAGCAGCCACTGATAGCAGGGGTGGCATTCCATACCAATCCGCAGTGTGCCCCGCTGACCGGAAGCGAACTGCTGCATCTGCACTTCCGCGTGTTCAAATTGCGGTAACACCCGCTCCGCCAGCCGTAACAGATAAAACCCCGCCTGGGTAAAGTGCAGGCTGCGGCCTGATTTGCTCCAGACAGGCGTACCTATCTGCTGCTCCAGTTTTTTCATGCTGTGGCTCAGCGCCGACTGGCTTAAATACAGTGCCTCTGCGGCGGCTGTCAGTGAGCCGAGCCGGTGTACCTCGCGCAATATCGCCAGATGGCTTCTTTCTATCATAGTGATCCTTAACTTATGATTAGAATTCATTAATTGATGAAATAATGCCATTTTTATTCATCACAATATAGCCATAAGATGTCTTCAACAACCTTGGAGGACGTATAGATGGCTAAAATTCATAACTTAGGTTTCCCGCGCATCGGTGCTAGCCGCGAACTGAAATTCGCACTGGAAAAGTACTGGAAAGGCGAAAGCAGCCAAAGCGAGCTGACAGAGCTGGCCACCGGCTTGCGTCAGAAACACTGGCAGCAGCAGTCGGGTCTCGATCTGACCCCGGTCGGCGACTTCTCTTTTTATGATCAGGTGCTGGATACCAGCTTCACACTCGGCAATATCCCGGCCCGTGTCGAAGGGCTGGCCGGTGACGAGCTGGACAACTATTTTCGTGTTGCACGTGGCCGTTCAGCCAACGACAGCGGTTGTCACTGTGTGCATGCCGGTGAAATGACCAAATGGTTTGATACTAATTACCACTATATCGTGCCTGAATTTACCGCTGATACCCGTTTTGAGCTCAACCCAGAGCGCCTGCTGGCACAACTGACGGAAGCCAAAGCGCAGGGCGTCGCCGCCAAACCTGTACTGATCGGCCCTGTGACCTATCTGTGGCTCGGTAAGGAAAAGGACAACTCCAATAAACTGGAACTGCTTGACCAGCTGCTGCCTGTGTACGAGCAGCTGCTGGCGCTGCTGGCCGACAACGGGGTCGAATGGGTGCAAATCGATGAGCCGATCCTGGTCACTGAACTGTCTGCAGAATGGCAGCAGGCGCTGAGCAAAGCCTACCAGTCGTTAAACAAAGGTCAGGTGAAACTCTTGCTGGCCACTTACTTCGGTGAGCTGAAAGAGAACCTGTCGCTGGCGGTCAATCTGCAGGTTCAGGGCTTACATTTTGATGCGGTGCGTGGCCGTAATGAAGTGGACGCCGTCATCGCTGCCCTGCCGGCTGACAAAGTGCTGTCTTTGGGGGTTATCAATGGCCGTAATATCTGGAAGACTGACCTTAATGCGGTGCTGAACTGGCTGGCGCCGATTGCCCGCGATGTCGGCGACCGCCTGTGGGTGGCCCCCTCCTGTTCACTGTTGCACGTACCGGTTGATCTGAACAGCGAGCAGAAACTCGATGCTGAAATTCAGTCATGGCTGGCCTTTGCGCTGCAAAAACTCGACGAGCTGACTGTATTGGCCCGTGCCCTGAACCAAGGCCGCGATGCGGTCTTCGCTGAACTGGCCGCCAATCAGGCCGCCATCGACAGCCGTCGTCAGTCTCGCCGGGTGAATAACCCTGACGTGCAGGCCGCCGTTGCGGCGATTAACCCGCAGCTGGGCCAGCGTCAGAATCCGTATGCCGATCGTATTGCTAAGCAAACGGCGCACCTGAATCTGCCGGCGTTTCCGACCACCACTATCGGGTCGTTTCCTCAGACCGCTGACATCCGTCAGGCCCGGCTGAAATTCAAGAAAGGTGAGCTGGATCAGGCAACCTATGTCAGCCAGATGAAGCAAGAGATTGCCCGCGCGGTGCGTGAGCAGGAAGCCCTGGATCTGGATGTGCTGGTTCACGGTGAAGCGGAACGTAACGACATGGTGGAATATTTCGGCGAACAGCTGGACGGCTATGCCTTCAGCCAGTTTGGCTGGGTACAGTCTTACGGTTCGCGTTGTGTCAAGCCGCCGATCCTGTTCGGTGATATCAGCCGACCGGCTGCCATGACGGTAGCCTGGACCCAGTACGCCCAATCACTGACCGCAAAACCCATGAAAGGTATGCTGACCGGTCCTGTAACCATATTGAACTGGTCTTTTGTCCGCGACGATCAGCCTCGCTCCGTCTCTTGCTACCAGCTGGCACTGGCCATTCGCGCCGAAGTGCTGGATCTGGAAAAGGCCGGGGTAAAAGTGATTCAGATTGATGAAGCCGCTCTGCGTGAAGGCTTGCCATTGCGCCGCTCTGAGTGGCAGGACTACCTGAACTGGGCTGTGGAGTCGTTCCGTATTACGGCGAACGGGGTGGCCGATGAAACCCAGATTCATACCCACATGTGTTATTCCGAGTTTAATGACATTATTGCGTCAATAGCCGAGATGGATGCCGATGTGATCACCATAGAGACTTCCCGTTCCGACATGGAACTGTTGGACGCCTTTGATAACTTCAAGTATCCGAACGAAATTGGCCCGGGTGTCTATGATATCCACTCGCCCAATATTCCGACTGAAGCCCAGATGGTGAAACTGATGCAGCAAGCAGCAAAGCGTATCCCGGCCGAGCGCCTGTGGGTGAACCCGGACTGCGGCCTGAAAACCCGCCAGTGGGCAGAAGTGGTGCCTGCACTGCAAAACATGGTGGCAGCCGCCAAGACGCTGCGTGCTGACGGCTAAGCAGAGCCGGAGGCCTTCAGGCCAGAACCCTAAACCTATTGCGTCCAGCCAAGGCTGCTCCTGACAACAGGGCAGCCTTTTTCATTTGAAACATATTCAGCGGATGTGGCCGTATCGACACTATAGTGTATCGGTAGGTGAAATTTTAAGGAGTGGAATATGCCGCTTACGCAATTGGATAGTCGCACTGCATTGATTGTGGTTGATCTGCAAAAAGGCATAGTGGGACTGCCTCTGGCTCACGATGCCGGCACCGTCGTGAAACATGCCGCCCGGCTGGCAGAGGCGTTTCGCTGCCATCAGTTACCAGTTGTACTGGTGAATGTGGCAGGCGGCGCGCCCGGGCGCACAGAGCAGCCCCGTGCCGGAGGCACGCCTGCCACCGACTGGGCGGAGTTGGTACCGGCAATGACGCCGCTGGCGAATGATATCTGTATCACTAAACGGTGCTGGGGGGCGTTCAGCCATACTGGCCTGGAAGAAACACTCAGCGCCTTGTCCGTAACCCAGGTTGTGGTGGTCGGTATTGCCACCAGTATCGGTGTGGAATCAACCGCCCGTCAGGCGTATGAGCTCGGGCTGAATGTCTCTTTATGTACCGATGCCATGACAGATGTGAATGTGTATGCCCATCATAATTCGCTGGAACGTATTTTCCCCCGTTTGGGCGAGACAGGAACCTGCGAGGAACTGCTGGCCTTGCTGGACAAACGCTAGCGTATCAAGGCCGTTGGGCACAGGCCAGACAGTCCTAAGTTATGAACTACTTTAGCCGGGCTGGATGTCCAGTCCTGCAAGGCGGTGCCAGTAACCGTTACAGTGGATGTGATCCGTTAACGGGCTGGTGGTGCCTGTTAATTCGGCCTGTTTGAATGCGCTGAGTGTGGCCAGTGTATCGCCAGCGAGCGGACTGATACGGACGACATCGACTAATCCTTTCATGCTGGCGAGATCCTTGATCAGGTTATAGCAATAACCAGATTGCGTTTGAATGCCATTCAATGTGAACAGGCGCTGATTTTCCTGACTGTTTGCGGCCAGGCCTTGCGGGTAATGAATGCAGCAGGTCTGACAGTCGTCTTTGGTTTTGCCTTCCGCCCGGGCGGTAAAACAGCGGGCGGAGTAGGCCAGCGGCAGATAGCCATAACTGAACACTTCGGTTTCAAACCGGTGACGAATCCCCATTGCAGCACAATCGTTCAGAATGTTATTCAGCCAGTCCCGTGACAGCTCTACCGGCATGCACCAGCGAACCATTCCCTGTTTCACGAATAGCTGTAAGGTCTGCGCGTTATAACAGTTAACCGCCGGGCCAACCACAAAGGGGACGTTTTGCTGATGAGCAAGATGGATGGCTGACACATCATTGGCTTCTATACTGAATTCGCCGTTAGCAATGTATTTCTTCATCACATTGATTTCGCTGGGGGCTTCCAGCAGAGCCTGAGTCGAAAGCACAACATTTTTGCCGGCCGCCGCCAGTTCCCGGGCCAGCAGCAGCCAGTCGGCGGGTTTCATTGCCCGTCGTTTGGCACACACGGTTTCGCCCAGATACACAATATCGGCATCGCTGCTTGTGGCCGCATGATAAAAGGCCTCAATGTCAGTTTTTGGCCAGAAATACAACAATGGTCCCAGTGAAAACTTCATGTTTTTCTCCTGTTACTGCCACTGACGCTGGTAAGCGCCCAGGGTGGTTTGTGCGCCTTCAGACAGTTTGCCCAATGCCGCATCCCATTCACGTTTTACCTGATAGCTGCCGGGCGAGGACAGATAGCTGTCGATGGCTGCACGCCAGGTACGGGTAACCTGTTCTACGTAGGCCTGGCTTCGCTGACGGCCTTCGATTTTGACTGAGGCAATACCTGCGTTGAACAATTCAGGCAGCAGGCTCAGGGTGTTGAGGCTGGTTGGCGCTTCCAGCACATGTCCTCGCTGGCTCAGTCCGTTTACTTGTGTATCAAATCGCCCTTTGCATAAGGTGGGATAGCCGGCTTTCTCATCCTGACGGTAACGGTCAATCAAAATACCGTTCAGGCGTGATTCCAGTCCGTCCCCGGTTTCCTGCCAGCGGACAAATTTAGCCGGAGAGCAGGCCCCGGCTGTGTTTGGCGACTCACCGGTCAGATAAGAGGATAAATAACACCGGCCTTCAGCCATGATGCACAAACTGCCAAAAGCAAAGACTTCCAGCTCGACCTCGCTATTGCGGGCAAGCTGTTTTACCTGGTGGATGGACAACACGCGAGGCAGCACAACGCGCTTTACGTTGAAGTTGTCACGGTAAAAGGCAATGGCTTCGGTGTTGGTGGCGGACGCCTGAACCGACAGGTGCAGTTCCAGCTCAGGATAGCGGCGGGCGGCATAATCCAGGACTGCGATATCGGCCACAATCAGGGCATCGACGCCCAGTGCGGCGGCTTTATCGACAGCCTGCTGCCAGCGGCCGAAACCGTCGGGATGGGCAAAGGTATTGAGGGCAACATGCAGTTTCCGGTTGTGCTGGCGGACATAGTCTGCGGCTTGTTCGAGCCGCCGGCCGTCAAAGTTCAGGCCGGTAAAATGGCGGGCATTGGTGTCATCTTTGAAGCCGATGTAGACCGCATCGGCGCCGTTATCGATGGCGGTCTTGAGTGCGGGTAAATTACCGGCCGGACAGAGCAGCTCCATACCTGGGCTCCTTGAGTGTCGAAAGAAGGGGATATCATAAAAAGCTGGCGGGAGACGATCTTGATATCACGCAGGTTTTTTCTCGTTTTTAAACGCTATACCCCTTTGGGGTGAACTGCGCTGGTCCGGGTTATTGATGTATCGCAGTAAGTGCCGTCTTGATTTCCCGTAAGCTGATGCCATCACAATGATGGAGGAGGGATTCACAGTGTATTTGCAGATCTTGCCGGGCTTACCTGAACTGGCACCGCAGTTGTTGAAATACCATTGCAGGCTGGCACCGTTTTTTGTCCATAAGAGACTGATAGAACAGGCGCTGGCTGTGGTGTTTAAAGAGGCGTTATCCGACGGTGAGCTGGATTTTCTGGCCGATCGGACGGTGACGATCACGATCGAGGATCTGGATTGGTCGTTCACCCTGACACTGAATTCCGGAAGGCTGGTGGTGTTGCCCTGTGTTTCGGCACCAGACGCGCTGATGAAAGCCAGCAGCCAGGATTTGTTGCGTATAGCCGCCCGTAAGGTGGATCCCGATACGCTGTTTTTTCAGCGGCGCCTGACGATGCAAGGGGATACCGAACTTGGCCTGGCGGTAAAAAATCTGCTGGACAGTCTCGATCTGGACAGCCTGCCTAAGTCGTTACACTGGCTGCTGACCAAAGCGGCGTTGGTGTCCGGCGCCGCATAAGCGCTCAAACAGACGGTTCAGTAAGTGTTGAACCCACGGCGACAGGAGGGTTTTACTTGGCTTGTCGCCGATTTTCGTTCAGTTATTTTGCCTGGTTCGCGCATCGGAAGCAGCTTGAGTGGCGAGTGACTGTTTCTTTGCGCAGACTTTGCGTATAATTCCGCCATCATATACCCAAGTCATCCCCTACTGCCTGTTACGGCACAGAAGAGCAAACAGAGGCCAGGATGTAACCACAGGTTAATCAGCCATCACCCGGCTTGTTCCGGGCAAGACTCAACTGACATACCGGGCGCCGCGTTTAAACGGATCTCGCCTGGGCTGACTTAATTCGATAACTGGATCTTCACTGAATATGTCTTTTTTAACTGAAGTGGGTAAACGCCGCACGTTTGCCATCATTTCTCACCCGGATGCGGGTAAAACCACCATTACTGAAAAAGTGCTGCTGTTCGGAAACGCCTTGCAGCGTGCCGGTACGGTCAAAGGCCGCGGCTCTAACCAGCACGCCAAGTCGGACTGGATGGAAATGGAAAAAGAGCGTGGTATCTCGGTCACCACCTCTGTGATGCAGTTCCCGTACAACGAGTGTCTGGTCAACCTGCTCGATACTCCGGGGCACGAAGATTTCTCGGAAGATACCTACCGTACCCTGACCGCCGTGGACTCCTGTCTGATGGTGATTGATGCGGCGAAAGGTGTTGAGGACCGGACCCGTAAGCTGATGGAAGTCACCCGTCTGCGCGACACGCCTATCGTGACCTTTATGAACAAACTTGACCGTGACATCCGCGATCCGATGGAATTGCTGGATGAAGTGGAAAGTGAGCTGAACATTGCCTGTGCGCCGGTCAGCTGGCCGATTGGCTGTGGTAAAGAGTTCAAAGGCGTTTACCACATTCATCGTGACGAAACCATTCTGTACGCTACAGGTCAGGGTCACACCATTCAGGAAGTCCGGATTGTGAAAGGCCTGGACAACCCTGAGCTGGATGTGGCTGTTGGCGAGGACCTGGCCGGCCAGCTGCGTGAAGAGCTGGAACTGGTGCTGGGTGCATCGCACGAATTCGATCGTGAACTGTTCCTGAAAGGGGAGCTGACGCCGGTATTCTTCGGTACGGCACTGGGCAACTTTGGTGTTGACCATATGCTTGACGGCCTGACTGAGTGGGCACCTGCGCCGCTGCCGCGTCAGGCGAATGAGCGCGATGTTGAAGCCACGGAAGAGAAGTTCTCCGGCTTCGTGTTCAAGATTCAGGCCAATATGGACCCTAAACACCGCGACCGTATTGCCTTTATGCGCATCGTCTCGGGCACTTATACCCAGGGCATGAAAATGAACCATGTCCGTATCGGCAAGAACATCAGCATTTCGGATGCTGTGACTTTCATGGCCGGTGACCGCTCCCGTGCTGAAACCGCCTATGCCGGCGACATCATTGGTCTGCATAACCACGGGACGATTCAGATTGGCGATACCTTTACCCAAGGGGAAAGCCTGAAATTTGCCGGTATTCCGAACTTTGCTCCCGAGCTGTTCCGCCGTATCCGCCTGCGTGATCCGCTGAAGCAGAAACAATTGCTGAAAGGCCTGGTGCAGCTGTCGGAAGAAGGTGCGGTGCAGGTATTCCGTCCGCTGCTCAACAATGATTTGATCGTCGGCGCCGTCGGTGTGCTGCAGTTTGACGTGGTCGTGGCCCGTCTGAAGGCAGAATACAATGTCGAAGCCATTTACGAGAGCGTAAACGTGGCAACGGCACGCTGGGTCGAGTGTGCTGACGGCAAGAAATTCGAGGAATTTCGCCGCAAGAATGAAGTGAACCTGGCGCTGGATGGCGGTGATAACCTCACTTACATCGCACCGACTATGGTGAACCTCAATCTGGCGAAAGAGCGTTTCCCAGAGGTGGACTTCCGCGCCACCCGCGAGCATTAATGCCTGTCTGTTGACTTAAGGCTACGAAAGAAAAAAGCCCCTGATTTCAGGGGCTTTTTTTGTAACGTCTTACTCAGAAATAGACTTTGGGCTGGCTGAGACTATCACAATAGCCGTTGTTGGAGAGTGGGTTGAAAAAGACCCGCTCGGCGGCTGGTAAGCCAAAGGCCGCGACCTGATGACCGGCTTTGGCGCTGTAGGTCAATCCCATCAAATCCAGATAGGGGCGATAATCCAGGCCGGCCGCGTAGCTGGCGGCAATCAGTAACCAGTCGTTATTGTCCAGAGCACGGGCTTCCTCGCGAGAAAAGTTTGCAAATCCAAGCGTCGCTTTTTTGGCCTCCCAGTCGCTGTTGTCCCCAGCGGCCTGAGAAAAGGCTTTTTCCAGTAAATGTAACCGCGGGATTAAGTGCCAGCCATTAGCCAGTAACCCTTGGTCCTGAGCGTGCATCAGCATTTGAATAATGAGAGTAACCCCCTGGCTCCAGCTGCTACTGTAGCGGCTCGCCATATAGGCCATGGGATCGGCGGTCAGTTGGCTTTGTTCAATGTCAGCCAGTAAGTCGTCAAACGGCAACGACTGGCACTGATGGTCATAACCCGGCTCATTGATGGCTGCCAGCGATTTAGGGTAATAGGAATAAAAATTCGTGGTTGCATGCCCTTCAAAGCCATTGAATTTAAATCTGCCGCTTTCGACATTGTGACCCACTTCATGCAGGTCACCGTGACCCAGAATGCTGAAAGCCCAACCGGCATCGTAGGGATTACCCGAGCAGCCATAACCACAGGTCGGCTGGTCGGCATTCATGTGCTGAATCTGATCCCAGGTGGGGACGCTGAACTGATGCTGGTCTGCAAAGGATTGCACCTCACTGATAGGGGCTATGTTTTCACCCTGACTCCCCGCCAGCGCCCTGAGCGCACTGTGGTGATAAGTCGTAATGAAATCTGCCATTTCACCGGGCGTATCCCAGCGGCTGTTTTCGGACAGTGTGGTTTGCATCCGGTTGTTTCGCGAATGGATTTCAAAATGTTCAGTTGCCACTTCCGCCCAGTCGAAGGCGTTGTTGTTCAAGGCTGCGAGAAAGGCCGCATCGTTTTGACCCAGCTGCCAGTAAGGATGGAGCCCAATCTGGCGAAAGGAAAAGGTCATTGCTGTTCCCTTGTCGGTAAAGCCAATCTGGATCGGGCCGCCATAGGGAGAAGTGATCGTCAGCGTTTGGCCGGCTTTAATCGCCAGGCGGTGAGACTGGAGGTATTTAGGGCGGTTATAACCATTGCTGACGGCCATCTGTTTGGTGGACGCTGGGCGCTGGGTATTGATAGAGATACTGGCGGCCACCGCATCATTGTTATCGGTGCGGGTAACACTAAACGTCTGACCCGGAAGGGCATAGACACCTGCTGCTCGCCAGGGCTGCCGGCTGACCAGCGTGACGTTTTTTTCTGTTGGCGTGATGTGGCTGAAGTCAGTCCGGCTGAAGTTGCCTAAATCAGGCTGAACCGGATTGAACCGGCGCGCGTTATACACCAGGTGGTCGGCATAATAACTCTTTAAAAACGCGAGAGTGGATGCCGTGTTCTTTGACATAGGAAACTGCACTGCTTCACGGTATTTATCCGCCAGCAGGATCAGATGTTTTTCCAGTGTATACTGCCCCGGAAGGGCAAAGATATCTGTCGCGGTTGCATCTAAGGAGCCAATGAGCTGGCGCAGTGATCCGGCAGGGGAAAGAAACTCACGGTTAAAAGCTGGAATATTGCTGCAGTTCGCATTGTCATCTTCGCAATCTGCAACAGAGAAGCTGAAGCTATCGTACTGAAGGTGCTTTACCAGTGCATGAATCTGAGCCAGCAGCCCAGTCTCAGACCGCATATCGGCGGCAGATGTCCAGTTAGCTTTATCTTGCGAAAAATAATTCCCTGCTCCGCCTATCTCCTCGGTTCGGGCGCCAAAGTAGGTCAGAACCAGGTTGGTCAGCGGTGCCGCATTCCAGCTGTTAGTGTGGACATACAGCAGGGACTGTTTACGGGCTGCCGCGGCACTGAGGGCGGTCTGAACCGCAGATTCGCTGAGCGCGCCGCTGGAACCGGTAATGATAAGGTGTGCTGATGATAAACACTCTGCCAGTTGCGCTTGATTACTGCAGAGGGTGGTTTCTATTGTGGGGTAGCGGCTGGCAAGCCAATTTTTCGACTGGTTGTACTGGCTGTTGCTGAGCAACATAAAAGACACGCTGACAGTATCTTTCTCCGCAAGTGAGGCGGGGACAAGCAACCAATCTGTGATGCTTTTCATGTGTGATGCGAAGGCCGCGTTCTCGCCAGCATCAAGGTCGCGCAAAATGTTACTGCCAAAAGCGACACTGCGGCGCGATTGCTGTTCACTGACGGTGGCCAGCGTATTTCCCTGGTTACCCGTGATCAGTTCTTTGGCGCTGGTTAATGTGTGCAAGCTGAAAAGCCGGGAGTTTCGGCTAGGATCATAATCGATCGCTTTATTACCAAAAATCTGCTGATGCGTAACAGTGAGAGCCGTTTGCTCAGCATCGATCAGATCTGTAATTCTTTGTTCAAGCAGGGCGGCATCGGCAGGCAACAGTGCGGGATCGCCCTGTTGTACGGCTTTGCTGATGGGATCTTGCGGTAAAGTGATCGCAGGGGGATGCCCATTGTCATGCGGTGTATCTGGCAGACTTCCGGAGGATGCCGATGGGGTGTTTTCCCCTCCACACGCTGTTAATGAGAGTAAGAAAAGAAAACTGTATTTGTTCATGGGTGTATATGGTCGCTGAGCCTTGCGGGCTTAGTATCATAAACCGTGATGATTTGCTGAAATGGAAGAAAGACTTGGGCTGAATGGCTGATTTTGGGAAAAACAGTGTTGGAGTGAAAGACTGCAGTCACATTGGAGCGCATTCCTTGCCCAAGATCTGAATGCCGGTATGTTGATTGTGTTTTTTGCCTGACATAATGACCACAGAGATTCTCCGCTATTTAGGAAGAAGGTGCCATGTTAACTCTGATCCGCCGTTGGCTGGCTCACTATGATGCCTGGTGCGAGCGTATGGGCTTTGTGCCGGAAAACCGGCGCTGCTGTGCGCCCGTCCGCTATGATGAAGACGATGACCGTCATCCGGCGCAGCGCGCTGCCAGGGCAAGAGCGTGTCAGTCAGTGAAAAAGGATACCTCAGGTGCAGCTGATAGATAGTCACTGCCATTTCGATTTTCCGCCGTTTGCCGCTGAACCAGAGTCCTATCTGGCACAGGCCGGGCAGGCTGGCGTCAGCCATATCGTGATCCCATCGGTCGGGGCGCGTAACTGGCAGCCCATTCAGACCTTGTGTGCCCGCACGGCATCCCCTGCACAGCCGGCACTCTTCTATGCGCTGGGCATGCACCCGTATTTTGCTTCCGAGCATGATGCCGACACACTGAACCAGCTGGAGAGCAGGCTGGAAACGGTCAGCCAGCAGGCGGGCAACCGCTGTGTGGCTGTCGGGGAATGCGGGCTGGACTTTGCTATCCCCAATGCAGACAGACAGCAGCAAATGGGCTGGTTGATCAGGCAGCTGGAATTCGCCAATCAATTTAACCTGCCGGTGATACTTCATTGCCGCAAAGCCTTTCCTGAACTGATGCAATGCCTGAAATCCTGCCCGCCAATTCGGGGAGGGGTTTATCATGCATTCAGTGGTAGTTTGCAGCAAGCGTCTCAACTTCTTGATCTAGGTATCAAAATTGGAGTAGGTGGTACGATCACCTATCGCAGAGCGAACAAAACTCGAACTACAATGACTCAGTTACCTCTTGATGCAATGTTACTGGAAACCGATGCGCCAGATATGCCGTTGGCCGGTTACCAGGGAGAGCCGAATCAGCCGGACAGAGTGGCGTTAGTGCTGGCGGCTCTGGCTGAACTGAGATCAGAATCATTGGCGGTACTTGCTGCTGCTACTAGCAAAAATGCAGAAGTTTTGTTTGCACTGCCTTCTCAAATTTGATGATTCTGACATTTCTCTGGCTTTTCTTTATGCATCAGGTAGTGCTTTGGTGTGAGTTTCATCACACTTGATGTTCAACTTTCACTCGGTTTCCAATCAAAGTGTGATGTGTGCATTACATGCTGTAAGTTGCCATGCGTATAATGCGCCCGACTCTTGAGAGAGCCGAATTGTCGAGACGCCAAAATTTAACTATAGGGATGCCATAAACTATGAGCGTGTTTATGAGCCTGGTTGGGATGGTTGTGCTGCTGCTTGTGGCTGTGCTGCTGTCTGATAACCGTAAAGCTATTAACTTACGTACCGTGGGTGGCGCGTTTGCCATTCAATTCTTCTTCGGCGCATTTGTTCTGTATGTGCCGGTAGGCCGTGATGTGCTGTATGGTGCATCGCAATTCGTTGCCAATGTGATCGGATATGGTGATCAGGGGATTTCCTTCCTGTTCGGCGGTCTGGTTTCAGGCAAGATGTTTGAAGTCTTCGGTGGCGGCGGTTTCGTCTTCGCCCTGAAAGTGCTGCCGGTTATCGTGTTCTTCTCAGCACTGATCAGCGTACTGTACTATCTGGGTATCATGCAGTTTGTGATTAACATTCTGGGTGGCGCACTGCAAAAAGCGCTGGGAACGTCCCGTGCCGAATCCATGTCTGCAACAGCAAACATTTTCGTGGGTCAGACCGAAGCACCACTGGTTGTGCGTCCGTTTGTACCTAAGATGACTCAGTCTGAGCTGTTTGCGGTGATGTGTGGTGGTCTGGCGTCTGTTGCCGGTGGTGTACTGGCCGGTTATGCCTCTATGGGTGTACCGCTGGAATACCTGATTGCAGCCTCTTTCATGGCGGCACCGGGTGGCTTGTTGTTTGCGAAAATCATCAAACCTGAAACAGAAACGCCTGTGGATCAATTGGGCGTTGATAAAGATGATGAAGGTCACGATGACAAGCCTGCTAACGTCATTGACGCAGCGGCTGCGGGTGCCTCTTCCGGTATGCAACTGGCACTGAACGTCGGTGCGATGCTGCTGGCGTTCATCGGTCTGATTGCACTGATCAATGGTATTCTGGGTGGTGTTGGTGGCTGGTTCGGTATGCCTGAGCTGACGCTGGAACTGATCCTGGGTTATGTCTTCCAGCCGCTGGCTTTCCTGATTGGTGTGCCTTGGAATGAAGCACAGGTTGCCGGTTCTTTCATCGGTCAGAAAATAGTCGTGAACGAGTTCGTGGCTTACCTGAACTTCACGCCGTACCTGAAAGATGTGGCTGATGGTGGTCTGCTGGTTGCTGAAACTGGTGTAGCGATGACTGAGAAGACCAAAGCGATTATCTCTTTCGCACTGTGTGGCTTCGCCAACCTGTCTTCTATCGCTATCCTGCTGGGTGGTCTGGGCGGTCTGGCACCAAGCCGTCGTCACGACATTGCCCGCTTCGGTATGAAAGCCGTTGCCGCAGGTACGCTGTCTAACCTGATGTCTGCAACGATTGCAGGTCTGTTCCTGTCACTGTAATTCAGTCAGAAACCGTTAGATTGAAAACGCCACAGCTTAGCTGTGGCGTTTTTTTTTTGCCTCGCATTTTCTTTGCCGCTGACAATGGCGGCTGTCAACAGAATCAGTAACTATCTGAATCATTTCCGGTAAAAGCCGCTAAAAAGCGCCAATTGACTCTTCCTTCACTCAGGCGGCACGCGCATGCTTAAGGGGTCAGCAGACACTTGGTTTTCTGCAGTCTACACTCTGTGAGTATTTCCAAACCGGACTGCTTCGCTCTCCCGGTCTGGTCACAACGACGGGAGTGACAGCATGCATGATGTAATCGTGGCTTTACTGGCAGGTGTGATAGTCGGGCTGATGTTTTCCGCACTCAAATTGCCGATTCCGGCTCCGCCTGTGTTATCCGGAGTGATGGGCATTGTTGGTGTGTATCTCGGCGGACAACTGTATCAATGGCTGATTGAACGTTTCTTTTCCTGAGCAAGGGATCAGAAGTGATCCGAAGGGGCCGGGCGGAGAGGTGACGATAGCTGCGTGCTGGGTCAACACATTATCCACTCTGGGAAACGTCTATTGTATGGTTTGCCTCTGAGCTCCTTGGTAAAATGGCAGCGTGGAATCGCGGATTGATGATATCTGCGTGTAAGTATTCTGATAATTTTGTGAATTAGGATGCAAAAATGAATGGCTGGCAAGGTGATAGCCACCTTGTGCGGTGAAAAGGACGTCGATCGGGCACGCTGTAAAGGGCCTGAGTCTTCATGGAATCAAGTCCGCTTCTGTTTCTCTGAGGCTACAATCTGCAGAGTTGCCACTGTCTGAGTGAGCAAAGTGAACAGGACACTTGGTAGAACATAATCGACTGGAGAAAGTCATGAGCGATTTAAAAACGGCTGCACTGCGTGCGTTAAAACTGATGGATCTGACCACACTGAACGATGACGATACCGATGCGAAAGTGATCGAACTGTGTAAGAACGCGAAAACCCCTGTTGGTAATACCGCGGCGATTTGTATTTATCCGCGTTTTATTCCGGTTGCCAAAAAGCAGCTGCGCGAGCAGGGCACGCCGGATGTCCGTATTGCCACAGTGACCAATTTCCCGCACGGCAACGATGACATTGAGATTGCCGTGGCTGAAACCAAAGCGGCCGTTGCTTACGGCGCGGATGAAGTGGATGTGGTGTTCCCGTACCGCGCTCTGATTGCCGGTAACGAAGATGTGGGTTTTGAGCTGGTTAAACAGTGTAAAGCCGCCTGCGGTGATATTCTGCTGAAAGTGATTATCGAAACCGGTGAGCTCAAAGAGCCGGCACTGATCCGCAAAGCCTCTGAAATTTCTATCAAAGCCGGTGCGGATTTCATCAAGACCTCCACGGGTAAAGTGCCGGTGAACGCAACGCCTGAAGCAGCAGAGATTATGTTGACGGTAATCAAAGACATGGGCGTACAGGACAGCGTAGGCTTTAAGCCTGCCGGTGGTGTACGTACCGCTGAAGACGCACAGCAGTTCCTGGCGATGGCTGATTGTATTCTGGGTGCCGACTGGGCAGACAGCGCGCACTATCGTTTTGGTGCATCCAGCTTGCTGGCAAACCTGCTCAATACGCTGGGTGAAGGCGAGAAAGCCGCAGAAGGCGGTTACTGATACCTCTGGTATCGGTTGACCGATTCTGAACCTGATCTGTGGCAGCCGGCTCGACTGGCTGCCACAGGAAACTGCCAATAAAGGGAAAGACCGCGTCTGCCGGCACCTGCCGCTGACGCTGCCTGGTCTGCCGGGCGTTATTGTCTCTCCCCAGCCATGTCGAGGCATCCTATGTATTTACCTCAGGAAATTATCCGCAAAAAGCGCGATAACATCGCACTCACCCAAGACGAAATTAACTTCTTTATTCAGGGCATCGCCAAAGACACTGTGTCTGAAGGCCAGATCGCGGCTTTCGCGATGGCGGTGTACTTCAACGACATGACCATGAATGAGCGGGTCGCGCTGACCTGTGCCATGCGCGATTCCGGCATGGTGCTGAACTGGGATCACATGAACTTCGGCGGCCCGATTGTCGACAAGCATTCCACCGGCGGTGTGGGTGATGTGACCTCACTGATGCTCGGCCCTATGGTCGCCGCCTGTGGCGGTTTCGTGCCTATGATTTCTGGTCGTGGTCTGGGCCACACCGGCGGCACGCTGGATAAACTGGAATCCATTCCGGGCTATAACATCATGCCGTCGAACGAGGTGTTCGGTCAGGTGACCAAAAGTGCAGGCGTGGCCATTATCGGTCAGACCGGTGATCTTGCACCGGCTGATAAGCGCGTGTATGCCACCCGCGATATTACTGCCACGGTCGATAACATCTCGCTGATCACTGCTTCTATTCTGTCGAAGAAGCTGGCGGCAGGTCTGGAATCGCTGGTGATGGACGTCAAAGTCGGTTCAGGTGCTTTCATGCCAACCTATGAGGCCTCGGAAGAGCTGGCGAAATCCATTGTGGCCGTGGCCAACGGTGCCGGCACCAAAACTACCGCCTTGCTGACCGACATGAACCAGGTACTGGCTTCCAGTGCCGGTAACGCAGTAGAAGTGCGTGAAGCCGTCCAGTTCCTGACCGGCGAATACCGCAACCCGCGCTTGTTTGAAGTCACCATGGCGCTGTGTACCGACATGCTGCTCAACGCTGGTCTGGCCAAAGAGGAAAGCGAAGCCCGTGCTAAGTTGCAGGCGGTGCTGGACAACGGCGCAGCGGCAGAGCGGTTCGGCAAAATGGTGCACGGCCTGGGCGGCCCGGCGGATTTTGTTGAAAACTATAATAATTATCTGGCGAATGCAGAGATCATCAAACCTGTGTTTGCTGAAACCAGCGGCTTTGCCGGGGCGATGGATACCCGCGCACTGGGCATGGCCGTGGTGAGCATGGGCGGTGGCCGGAAAGTGGCTTCCGACAGCATTGATTATGCGGTGGGCCTGACTGACATGATACGTCTGGGCCAGACAGTTGATCAGCAGACCCCGCTGGCCGTTATCCATGCCCGCACTGAAGCACAATGGCAGGACGCTGCGAATGCTGTTCGTCAGGCTGTCACAGTCACTGAGCAGGCACCTGCGGCGACCCCTGAGGTTTACCGCCGCATCCGTGCTGAAGATGTCTAAATTGGAGCAATGATGAAAAGAGCAATTATCCTGGTACTCGATTCTTTTGGCTTGGGTGCCACTGAAGATGCGGTCAAATTTGGCGATGTGGGCTCGAACACCATGGGCCATATTGCCAAAGCCTGCGCCGAAGGCCGCGCCGACAATGCCGATCGCAGCGGTTTGCTGAACCTGCCAAACCTGACCCGACTGGGTCTGGGTAAGGCGGCGGAAGAGTCCTGCGGTGAATTCCCGCAAGGCTTAGATCCTGTGGCTGAGATCACCGGTGCCTACGGTCATGCTGCTGAGATCTCATCCGGCAAAGACACCCCGTCTGGCCACTGGGAAATCGCCGGTGTGCCGGTATTGTTCGACTGGGGTTACTTCAGCGACACCAGCAACAGCTTTCCGCAGGAGTTGCTGGATCGCATTGTCGAACGTGCACAACTGCCGGGTTACCTGGGTAATTGCCATGCTTCCGGTACTCAGGTACTGGACGATCTGGGCGAGGAGCACATGAAAACCGGCAAGCCGATTTTCTATACCTCGGCAGATTCGGTGTTCCAGATTGCCTGCCATGAAGAGACTTATGGCCTAGATAACCTGATGACGCTGTGCGAGATCGTGCGCGAAGAGCTGGAAGACTACAATATCGGCCGCGTGATTGCCCGTCCGTTTATCGGCGCAGGTAAAGGTCAGTTCGAACGTACCGGTAACCGCCGTGATCTGTCCCTTGAGCCACCGTCAGCCACTGTGCTGCAAAAACTGGTGGAAGAGAAGCAGGGTGAGGTGGTGTCTGTCGGTAAGATTGCCGATATCTACGCCCATTGCGGCATCACCCAGAAAGTGAAAGCGACCGGCCTGGAAGCCTTGTTTGATGCCACCCTGGCACAAATGGAAAAAGCCGGTGACAACACCATAGTGTTCACTAACTTTGTCGATTTCGATTCTGCCTACGGCCACCGCCGCGATGTGGCCGGTTATGCCGCCGCGCTGGAATATTTTGACCGTCGTCTGCCTGAGCTGTTGTCGCAGCTGCAAGAAGACGACGTGCTGATCATCACGGCCGATCACGGTTGTGACCCAACCTGGCCGGGCACAGACCATACCCGTGAGCACATTCCTGTGCTGGTGAGTGGTCCTAAGATCCCGGCCGGCTCACTGGGCCGTCGCGACACCTTTGCCGATATCGGCCAGAGCCTGGCGAGTTACTTCGGTACCTCGGCAATGGATTACGGCAAATCTTTTCTGTAACCGCACTGCAGTGTGGTGAGGTTTGATGCTGAATGCGTCACTGCCTCGTCCATAATGGATGAGGCACTCAACAAATTTAAGGAGCGAACAGATGGCTACTCCACATATTAACGCTGAAATGGGTGATTTTGCCGACGTGGTTCTGATGCCGGGCGACCCATTGCGTGCCAAGTTCATCGCAGACACTTTCCTGGAAGAGGTCAAAGAAGTCTGTAATGTGCGCAATATGTACGGTTTTACCGGCACATACAAAGGCCGCAAGATCTCTGTGATGGGCCACGGCATGGGCATACCTTCCTGTTCTATCTATGCCACTGAGCTGGTCAAAGACTTCGGCGTGAAGAAAATCATCCGTGTCGGCAGCTGTGGTGCGGTGCGTGATGACGTCAACCTGCGTGATGTAGTGATCGGCATGGGAGCCTCGACCGACTCTAAAGTGAACCGCATCCGTTTCGGTGGTCACGATTTTGCGGCCATTGCTGATTTTGGCATGGTGAAAAATGCCGTGGATGCCGCCAAAGCCAAAGGCATTGAAGTCAAAGTCGGCAACCTGTTCTCTGCCGACTTGTTCTACAACCCGGATTTTGACTTCTTCAAGACCATGGATAAGTACGGCATTCTGGGGGTGGAAATGGAAGCGGCCGGTATTTACGGTGTGGCGGCGGAATTCGGCGCCAAAGCCCTGACCATCTGTACTGTGTCTGACCACATTCTGCGTGGCGAAGCGACGACCTCTGATGAGCGTCAGACCACGTTTTTAGAGATGATGGAAATCGCCCTGGAATCTGTCCTGCTGGGTGATAAAGACGCCTGAATTTGAGTCTACGCTTGTGGAGACAGGCGGACGCGCAAAAGAGGCTTCGGCTTCTGACTCAAAGCAAAAGACGACCGCATGGTCGTCTTTTTTTTGCTCATACCGCGTGGGACAATGCCGCTCTGCAAGCGCTTTCGCCGCATCGGAGAGAACATCTAATCCTTGGCGTTCGCCGTCAGCAGGAACGGGAAATGCCACACGTCTTTTCGGCGTCCGAAGGTATAAGCCAGAATAAAACCGATCAACAGCGCGACCAGTAACATTCCGCGTACTGTGTTGGTCATACTGTCAATCTGATCGGCAGCGTGCTGGACCAGTTTGCCGTGTTCCAGCGTCAGGCGGATAAAGCCGACCACCTGACCTTCATCGGTTATCACAGGCTGAACCAGCTGCTGGCGGCCGATACTGGCCGTCGAAAGAGGGGTAGTCAGGCCGGACACCTGCTCAAGCGGCATCGCATCTTCGGTTTGTGCCAGCGGAACACCTTCAAGATCATAAATACTGGCGTCCAGTATCAGGGGTTCATCGGAAATACGGTTGACCAGATCCTGCAGCTTATCCTGCTGTTTGTCGAGAATATCGCCAGCTGCTGTGCTGGCAGCCTGACGGGCGATAATGCGAGACAGCGACTGCGTCTGCTCACTCAGCATGTTGAAGTTATTCTGATTCAGCCGGGCGCCGTACTCCAGCATGGTAATCAAGCCGGCAAAACTAACGGCTAATACCAGAAACTGCCAGATACGCTGCATGCGTACAGTTTTGAACTTAAACATAGTCGTGACTTCTTCGATAAGGCTAACTGAGCAATATTGGGACTTGCCCTGACAAATTGCAATAGGGTACTTTGAAGGGAGTTGAATACGCCTTTACAGGGATGTGATATACAGTGCTGACCATAAAAAAACATACTTCGCTTCATACCCGCTTTCCAGACTGTGTTGCCAGCAGTAACCTGGATGTTAAACACGTGGCTTCAGTGATTTACAGTAAATCTCTGACTACAGATCGTATCGATCGTCTTGAGAGCCAGACTGGTGAGAGCCTGTCGCCGGTGGCCGCCTGGAAGGTGGGCGAGTACGACGTGCTGCTGCTGACCAACCCTTTGTCCGACACCCTGATCAGTGCGCTGGACGCCAATAAGATTGATTACGCCCATTATAAAGACTTGCCGGATTTGTCCGAGCCGGGTCTGGTGGTGTTTGATATGGACTCCACGGCGATTCAAATCGAATGCATTGATGAAATTGCCAAACTGGCCGGTGTCGGTGAGCAGGTGGCGGAAGTGACTGAGCGAGCCATGCAGGGGGAGCTGGACTTTGAACAGAGCCTGCGCCAGCGCGTCGGCACACTCAAAGGCGCCAGTGCTGAGATTCTGCAGCAGGTCCGCAACCAGCTACCTCTGATGCCGGAAATGCGCGATTTGGTGGTGGCGCTGCACCACTATGGCTGGAAAACCGCGATTGCCTCCGGCGGCTTTACCTATTTCTCTGATTATCTCAAAGACGAGCTGAATCTGACGCACGCCCAGTCCAACCAGCTGGAAATCGTCGACGGTAAACTGACCGGCCAGCTACTCGGCAGTGTGGTCGACGCACAAACCAAGGCCGATATCCTGCGCGAGCTGGCAGAAGAATACGATATCGCCAGGCACAACACGGTCGCGGTCGGTGACGGCGCCAATGACCTGGTGATGATGGCAGCCGCCGGGCTGGGTATCGCTTACCATGCCAAACCCAAAGTGGTCGCCGCAGCACCCGCCGCCGTCCGCTACGCCGATCTCGGCGGCGTGCTGTGTATTCTTTCCGCTTCCCTCTGGCCGCAGAAAATCGGCTGGTAAGTGATTCTGAAAAAATGGAAAAAGCGAAATCGGTCGGTTTCGCTTTTTTGTGCGCCGTCAAATGAGGGAGAGATTTCATGCCATCTCAGTTGGAAACTCAGCCGCCCCGGAAAACACCAGAGAACCCAAAAGGCTTTTCTGGACACGCTGTAAGCAGACCAAGCATGTCTGGCGCGCTTCAAACCATGCTGAGGTGAACACCGGACTCAAGCGCGACATGCGTCCGCAAGAATTGATGTTGTAAATCCCACCGCTATTTAGTTAGAGAAATGACAAGGACAGCAGCTTGAATTACCGAAGGATTCAGCAAAACATCCTCAGAAGGATAGTCAGCCACAGCCCCAGGGTAAAAATACATGGATGTATTTTTAGGTTGTCGGCGCTTGGAGCGCCTACAACCGACCCGAACAACACCAGAGATCCAAAAAGGCTTTTCTGGGCACTCTTTGAGCAGACAAAGAGTGTCTGGCGCGCTTCAAACCATGCTGAGGTGAACACCGGACTCAAGCGCGACATATGTTCCGCAAAAATTGATATTGTGAGTCTTCCCATCATTAGTTAGATGAATGATCCGGACAACAGCAGAGAACCCAAAGGCTTTTCTGGACACGCTGTGAGCAGACCAAGCGTGTCTGGCGCGCATCAAACAATGCCGAGATGAACACCGAACGCAAGCGCGACATAGGTTCCGCAACAATTGATGTTGTAAATCTCACCCCTATTTAGTTAGAGAAATGACAAAGACAGCAGCTGGAATTACCGAAGGATTCAGCAAAGCATCCCCAGAGGGATAGTCAGCCACGCCAGGGTAAAAATACATGGATGTATTTTTAGGTTGTCGGCGCTTGGAGCGCCTATAACCGACCCGGACAACGTCAGAGAACCGAAAAGGCTTTTCTGGGCACTCTTTGTGCAGACAAAGAGTGTCTGGCGCGCATCAAACAATGCTGAGGTGAACACCGAACGCAAGCGCGACATAGGTTCCGCAAAAATTGATGTCTTTTTATAAACGTTTTGTGGAACAACATTTTACGGAGAAATTAAAATCGATGAAAATTGACGCTTATTTGGTTAATTCCTTTACTGCCAATGGTACCGGCGGAAATCCTGCCGGCGTAGTATTGCACGCAGATAATCTTTCTGACGACGAAAAATTAACCATCGCCAAAGCCGTTGGTTATTCAGAAACCGCGTTTGTATCCCAAGATGACGAAGCCGATTTTGAGCTGTCGTTTTTTACCACCACGGATGAAGTCGATTTCTGCGGTCATGCCACCTTAGCTGCATTTGCAACCCTGTATCAAAAAGGGATCGTAACCGATGGGCAATATGTTCAGAGGACTAAAGCCGGTTTACTTGCCGTCACTATAGAGCCTGATGGCCATATCGTTATGGCGCAGAAATTACCTGAATACCTTGGGGTGTTTGATTGCGAGGCGATATCAGCGTTAATTGGTATTGACTCGACAGCTCTGGCGTCAACCGGATTACCTGTCGAGGTTATTTCAACAGGCTTGCCAGATATGATTGTTCCCGTGCCATTGGGGTATCTGGATAGAATCCAGGTAAATGAAGACTTACTCAGTGATTTTTGCAGAGAACATGATCTTGTCAGTCTCCATGCTTTTGAACTGTGTGAGAAAGACAGCGGACTGACAGCGAGTTGTCGAAACTTTGCTCCTTTGTTTGGTATCCCGGAAGAATCCGCAACCGGAAGTGCCAGCGGCGCCTTAGCCTGTTATTTATCCAAGCACCTTGGTAGCGAATATTCGGAAGGTTTTACTTTCGAGCAAGGAAGGGCAATGGACTGTGTTTCAATCATTACCGCGTCAGTTGAGTTGAAAGAGCACAATATTTCCAAGGTACGGGTCGGCGGTTATGCGCATGAGATTGGGCTGCAGCAAGTCTTCTTATAACAATGAGCTTAAATGGACAATCGACTCCCTCTGTTTTTAACAGCATAAAATGACATGGGAGATTTAGACTTGCACTCCAGCAAACGAGAGCGCCCCTGCTCGTCATCTGTCTGCCTCCCGATCGCCCCAGTGGGACAGGAGTGCCTCGCGAAATACAGTCAGTTTGGCCGAATATTGACGAGATGGCGGGTAGAGTAAAGTCAGTGGCTGGGGAGGCGGTGCATTGTGGCTGAGCACTTCCTGTAAGCGTCCGTCGGCGAGATATGGCCGAACGAAAAAAGTCAGCAGTTGCACAATTCCGGTGCCGGCGACGGCTGCTTCAACCAAAGGGTCGCCATGATCAAGAATCAGATTCCCACTCACATCCATGCTGATGGGTTTACCGTTATCCGTAAACCGCCATGGGTTAATCAGCCCGTTTGTAGATAAACGAACTCTCAGGCAATTATGTTGCGATAACTCCTTGATACACTTTGGGACGCCACGTCTGGCAAGGTATTTAGCAGAGGCCACTGTGACCCAATTGGCTGGCGATAAGCGCCTGGCTATTACTCGGGCATCGGCAACGGGGCCGCTGCGAATGACCGCATCAAATCCCTCATCAATAATGTCGACTATTCGATCGGTCAAAACCAGTTCGATGTTTAACTGGGGATGGGATTCCAGTAACTCACTGACGATCGGAATCAGGATAGCCCGTCCAAATGCGGAAGGCGCACTGACTTTCAGCGTGCCTTTGGGAGCATTGCCATGATGCTGCATTTCATGCTGAGCATCAGAAAGTCCGGAGATTAATGGGCGGACGCGAGACAGAAATAATTCACCGTCTGCGGTCAGGCTCAGGCTGCGGGTATTGCGATGTAACAATTTAACACCCAACTGTGCTTCCAGTCTGCTGATAGCCCTGGAAATACCCGATTGCGTGATACCTAGCTGCGTGGCTGCAACGGTGAAGCTTTGATGGTCGGCCACTTTAATGAATTGCCTGATGGCATTGAGATCAGCATCCATGATTTAAGTCATTAGTGAAATGATTTCAAAGTATTTATCGATCATATTTCATAAATGATACTGGGTGAATCTCAAACGTCATTTGGAATGAATTTATGCGATCTCCTCTACCTTCAGGGATTTACCTGCTTAGTCTCGGTATCTTTATCATGATTTCCTGCGAGTTGCAGGTGCTGGGTTTTATGCCTGCGCTGGCAGCCGATCTGGGTGTTTCCATTGCTGAGGTCGGTTATCTGGTCTCAGCCTTTGCCGCCAGTATGGCCATTGGCGGGCCAATCCTTGCTGTCGTGAGGTAAATATTGCTCAACGAGGAGTCGCTCGTCATGCTTTTGACGTTCGCGGCGATGACCTTTATGCCCTTGCTGAGCGCCTTGCTTTTTTGTCGATTTTCTCCGAGTGGGGGGACGTATTCCTGGCCTTGTTGGCAAAATTGTCTTTAGAGGGAGGCACGGAAGAATTACGACTACTTTGATTGAGTCGGTCTTCAAGTTCAGCAATTTTGTTCCTGAGGAAGCTGATTATCTCTCTCGCCTGCTCGGGCGTATCAAAATTAGGAACAGGAAGCATTTTCTTTGTCATGCCACTAACATGACAGCTGGGGAGGATCGTTCAAGGTGAAATGCGGATCAAGTTAACACGGTCACAAAAAATGCGTGTCGATATGCACCCGGTGAAATGTTGCAAAAACATTTCAGGCCTGATCATTACTCAATCGCAAGTAATGTAATATTCAAAAAAAGATCACAATAAAAATTAGATCAAAGTCACAAATGTACACCAAAGGATTTAAAGAATAATTTAGAATATTAACCTAGATTTACATTAGATGTGAGGATATAACACCAAAATTCAAAAAGAAATGAGAATCAATATCAAAACAATGTGAGGTATAGTGCATATTAATATGATCGCATATAAATTCAATTGATTTCATATGGTTATGATAATTTCCCCACCCCTACTTCTGCCTAATTAGCCGTAAAAAGTAAGATAATGAGTGATTCTTGTGTAAGCCAGCTAATGATGGGCATAATAATTTTCTGCCAAACTCTTATTTACAAATAGGAAATAAATCAAAATCTTATCGTTGACAATATTTATCATTAATAATATCTTTTGGTCGTTTAAACAACAGTCTTAATAATTTCTGTTGTGTGAAAAATTAAAGCCAACAAAGTTCAATTATCAAATAATTTTAATACAAAGGAAGTATGATGAACAGAGTTAATCATATTGGGTTCGATCACCCTAAAAGTTTTTTAGATTCAGAGGAAAGTTTAGAAGTTAAAAATAAAATTGACACCTACATTGATAAAAAAATGGCAGAGTGGGATGAAAAAGTCGTTCATGCGAAACACTTATATGAGCCAGGTGTTGATACTGCTTATTACAAACGCCATATGATTGAGCATGTTTGGCGTATTCGAATGAGCCGCACTGTTCAAGCAAAAGCTCTTCATCAAATTGCTAAAATATCTCCAGAAGCAGCTCAATTATATGCTCGCTACCAAGATGAAGAAATGCTTCATGACATTCTTTTTAAGAATGATGCACTTGCAATCGGTGTCACTGAAGAAGAAATTAAGTCGACTGAACCAATGTTCAGCACACGCTTATTAACCGGGTTTAAATATTTTATTGTTGAACATGAAAACCCACTGGGTGCGGTTGCCTACAGTTACCTGGTTGAGTATGTAACGGCTAAAATCACACCAGATCAAGTCAATAACTTACAATCCGAACTTGGTTCAGAAAAAATAAAAGGTCAAGTTGCGCACATTAATACGGACCTAAGCCATGACCATTCCGGTGATATGTGGGAAATTGTTAAAGCATTAATTTTCTGTGAAGAAGATATTGATTCATTCATGAAGTATATCGATGAAATTCAAGACCTTCTTGCTATGTATTACACCGAACTATATGAAAAAACGGTCGGTTTAAATAAAGCGGCATAAATTATAATGAGACATGTTAGCAATCGAGAACATGTCTCAATTATTTTTATGCAATGGAATGAAGGTTCCAATAGTACTCTAAAATATAATACGATTTTTTATATTTATTTACTACCAAATGTTACATCCCTATCCTGACAAAGTAACTTGAAGTAAGTAACACATAAATGAAATTGATATAAAGCCATGACTCCTCACTTGTGAAAACACTCTATAGGATAATTTATGTTTAGATTACTATTCGTTAATTTAAACTTCTCGCGCTTTGTCTTGGGAAGATTCTTCACGCTATGTGCAGATCAGATTCTATTATTTGCTATACCTCTTATTGTATACAGAAATACAGGAAGTATCACACAAAGCGGTATCGTGTTTTTTTTAGAATGGCTACCACGTGTGATCTCACTTCCCGTTTCAGGAATTTTGGCTGATCGATTTGGTGGTCGATTACTATCTATTATTTCAGACTTTATGCGAGGAATAAGTTGTCTTGTTGTCGCATTACTGTTAACGATTCATAATGAATATAGCTTCTATATTCTAAGTGCACTTGCAATAGTCAGTTCATTTTTTCAAGCTCAGTCATTGATAGCAATAGAGTCACTTGTTCCTAATATCTTTGGCTCCTCAAAGCTCATTCAAGTTCAATCTTTACTTCAGGCTATTATACAGCTTTCAATGATTGCTGGGCCGATCGTTTGCGCTTCAATGCTTTTGATTATAGATAAAAATGGATTACTATTTCTAGCATCATGCATTTATATTGTATGTTTTTTAAATACAATATTCTTGCAATTTGACAATCCAGTTTATGATAAAGAACATGGAGTATCATTCATAAAAAAAATACAACTATCTGTATCACTTATTTTTAATCAGCATAAGCTTCGGTATCTTACGCTTGAGTCGATGGCTGTAAACCTTTTATTTGGGGTTTTAATGGGGCAAGCCTCTATTATCTCAATATCCGCTTTTAATGTGACAGACCAAGAGTTTAGCTTAGTTCAATTAAGTCTGGGTATCGCAACAATTTCTGCTTTGTCATTTAGTGGTAAAGTCTTTGAGAAGTGGGAAGGAGTTAATATTTGTATGACATCTATTATACTCATTTTCTCTGGGTGCATCGTCGTTGCACTATCAAAGTCTTTTTCTGTATTTATTTTCGGGTATGCCGTGATGATGGCCGCTTTATCTTTCTTCAATGTATATATGAGAGCAGAACGAGTAAAACTTATACCTGAAGGCGACAGAGGAAAAGTCATTTCTGTAATGGTCATGCTTAATCAAATCCCACTTCCTTTATCTGGAATTCTTATCTCTCTATATGCGGAATCACTTGGCCCACAAAACTTGTTATTAACATCAGTTTTATCAATCAGTATTTTAAATATTTTACTCTTCTCTTTATATCGTTCTAAGAGGAAATTGAAAATCAAAGAATATACAAATCAAAATTGATCATGGAGTTAGATATGCCAACTATAAAATTCAAAGGATGTGGGGATTCAATACACTTAGCTAAAAATAGCAATCTTACTGAGCTTGATAACTCTTCACAGCAAGAGCTCATGTTTGGTTGTCGGGCAGCTGCATGTGGCTCTTGTGCTATTAATGTTTTAGAAGGAATTGAAAACTTGAATTCAAAAAATGCAAAAGAAAATCATTTGCTCGATATGTTATGTATGAATGGCGACACACATCGCCTGGCTTGCCAATGTAAGATTCATGGAAACATAACAATTGAGTCTTTGAGCTAAGAGAGAATCATTATGAAAGGGATTATTGCGCTGGTACATGGTGGTAAGTCATTTATCAACCAAATAAAATATACCTGTGATAAATTAAATCTTGAACTTTACGTGATTTCATCAAAAATAGCTGATCCTAGTATTTTAGAAAATATGAAATCAAAGTGCTCTGATCACAGAGTTGTCGAGAGCTCTGACTTAAATGAAGAACAGTGTTTATCATTCCTCCATCATCTGATTGAGGATGGAAAAAATCCAGTCGCATGTATCAGTGTTTGGGAGAACTACCGTTCACTCATGGCTGTCACCAATGGAAAAATTGGCAATCATGATATGCCATCCTCTCAAGTATCATTCTTGAGGGATAAATATCTTCTTCGTAAAAAACTAAATGACTCAAATTTAAGCACTGTGGAGACTATTGTTTTAGACTCTTCTGTTTTTAATAATATAAAAGAAGAAGGTAAACAAAAGTTCATTAAACCACGCCAAGGAATAGCATCTTTCGGAGCATTTAAATTAAAAAACAACACCCAGTGGGAACATATTATTAACATATCAGATCAAATAAAAAATGATGAAATTTATCAGTCAAGCTTTACTGAAGAAATACAATTTATTGCTGAAGATTATATCCCTGGAACTGAATACTGCTTCGAAATAATAAATAATAGTAAAAATTGCCACATTATAGCAATACACGAAAAATTAGAAGTCGGTGAACTGAACGGGACAACACTAGAGAATGTAAGTATTACGCCACCGGTTTCTTTGAGTAAAGAGCAAATAAAATCAGCAAATCATTGGGTTTCATTGATATTTGCATCACTTGAATTAGGAGATGGTTGCTTCCATCTAGAAGCAAAATGTTCAGCTGACTCCTGGGAAATCATAGAAATCAACCCAAGAATTGGTGGCGCATTCATCAATGAAAGCGTTGCTAATCATTCAGGATATTCTTTATTAGAACTTTGGATCAGTTCTCTGATTGATTATAACTGTAAAGAATTTGAGGGATTATTAAACTCATTAAATCCTGAATCTGAGTGTTTTTTTGAACGAAGAAAAGGATCATTTTTCAGAGTTTTCTTTGCTGAGCCAAGTAAATCAATAAAAAAAATAAAATTCAACTCAAATTTTTCACCTATTCAAAAGGCAATATTTATGCAGGAGGGACAGGAAACTCCTGATGCAAGCCGTGAACTATTTATGGCGCAAGCCCTATGGTCTTGGGATATATCCAAAGAAGCTCATCAAATAAAAAATACGGTCTACGAAACACAATCAGCCTTAGAGGTAGATTATGAGTAAGTTTTTTTTAATCGTTGGGTGTGCACATAGTAGAGTCCCAGATCTGGAACAAATTTGTCTGTATGTTAAACAAGCATATCAGTTAAAAACAATTTTACTGGCAAAAAAACCAAAAGATAATGCTTATAATATCTGTGATGTGGTCTTTGACATGAATCTCACAGATGAAAACTTCTTGGAGAGTGCATTATCAAATATTTCAGAGTACCCAATTAAGGGAGGTTTGCTTTTTTCTGATGAGTCTATTAAAAACGGGCCTTCATTATTTAAAAATCTTGGTATTTTATGTGACGAGCAAGAACTAGGTCGAAATGCATACTCTAAGCTTTCATTCCGAAAACATGAAGAAAAATATCTATCCACTTATGGAACAGACGATATATTCCGACCTTGCTATAAGGAAGTCACTTCTTTTTCAGACGTCTTAAATTTTGCAAAGGATAATCCAGAAGGATTTATCCTTAAGCCCGTCAGTGAGGCCGCAAGCCGGGGAGTCCTGAAGCTAAATATTTCATCTGATTTAGAAAAATCATTTAAAGAATTAGAATGCTATGCCCATGGCGGTTTGATCTGTGAAACTTTAATACCTTTCAACAGGGAGTTCTCCTTTGATGGTTTTTCAACATTTTCTTTTCTCACTGAGAAAATAGTCTCTTCTGGTCAATATCCAGTTGAAATTGGTCAGGTTTTACCTGCTGATATCAGTGTTGAAGAAGCTAGCCGAATTAAGAGCCATGGCATAATCATGAACTCATTAACTGGGCAAAAAATTGGTGCATTTCATAATGAAATCGGTTATGTCGATTCAACTCACCAAACAGCAAGTATTGAAGCCAACCGCCGGCCAGGAGGTATGGGTATTTGGAATCTTGCAGAAAAAGTTTATGGCCATAATTTATATCAGTTACTCGTTGATGCGGCCATGGGAAAAAACCTCAGCGATATTTTATTTGAACCCCAAGGGAAAGCAATTACTTGTATGCTAGGTTCAGCTGAGGATTTGATCGATGATTTAGAACCTCATATTGATTTAATAAATAAAGAATTTGAAATAAATATTATCGATAATATTGAGATTTTATCATTCCGTTGGATTAATACCCAACCTCAGAGTGTACCTTTGATTCCTAAAAGCAATCATGATTTTATCGCAGAAGTCTATGTATATTCTTCAAAATCAACCTTACCCACTAAATTAATGTTTTCAGCAGTCCAAAACGCCTGGAATAAGTCTTTGCACATTGTAAAGAAAAGGAAATTAATCGCATGAATAACCCTTTATCAATTCTTATTTTACATCGAGTTCCATTTGAGAATGTTGGCTATGACAATGTTATCGATCATCAATTTCATAACGTTACTTATATTGGATTAAGCAGTGCTATAAACAGTATACCTCCACAGATTCATTGTTCTCGTGTCATCATTGAAAGCACAGACGATTTAGTTGAAAAATCTGTTAACTTGTGCAAGGAAGAGAATAAAAAGTTTGACCATGTTATTGCAGTTTCAGAATATCAATTATATGACGCTGCTAACATTCGTCACACTTTAAATATACCTGGTCCCAAGATGCAAGAAGTGAAGAAAGTAAGGGACAAGGTCATTATGAAGAAAAGTATTGAGAGTGCCGGACTTGATACACCTAAATTTTCAGAATTAACAGATGTTATATTTGGAAAAGAAAAGTTTTGTGCTGATATAAAGTTAATTTTAAAACCTAAAGATGGCGCATCTAGTGAAAATGTCATTGCTTTTGACAATATTGACTCTCTTTTAAGTTCAATTCACAGAAAAGAGACAGGTATTGAATTACTTGATAAGCATCATGCTTATGAAAAGTTTGAAGTTGAAGAGTTTATCACTGGATCCATTATCCATATCGATGGCATTGTAGAAAATTCACTCATCAGTGAATTAATAGTTAGTCGATATGAAGGAACATGTTTAGCTTTTGCAGAAGGCCAAGCATTTGGATCCTATCAAATTGACATGGAAGAGAAGTTTCACGTCTGGGCACAGTCTGTTATTCATGCATTAAATATAAAATCTGGTGCATTCCATTTGGAAGGATTCGAATCGGGAGGTAGATTGGTATTTTTAGAAATTGGCCATCGAGCAGGTGGTGCCAATGTAGTTAAAACATTTGAACTCGCAACTGGTATCAATTTACATCAGGCAAATATCGCAACACAACTTGACTTACCGATAAAAATAAAATCAGTTCAGGCCGGAAAAAACTATGGGTGGTTTGTATTCCCTGGCCACCATTATCCCTGGACTCATTGTCGTCTTTCTGGACATGAAAAGCATTGTATTGATGAAAGAATGTTAGAGTGGAATCAATTGATGCCTAAACAACAATTGACCAAAAATATAACATATCAAAAGAAGGAAGTTCCCGCAGCAGGCATTATTCATGGTAATAATACCTTAGAAGTACAACAATTTATGCAACTTGTTCTTAATGAAGTTAAAGTTTTAGAGCATTTATAATAATTGGCGATTAAATTTATTTTTGAATACTGATTACTTTTAAATAAATGAGGCAATGCATGAATAGGGAATTTGATTTAATTATTGTGGGAACCGGACTGGCTGGCTATGGACTTGTTGAACAAATAAGACAAGTTGAATCTAATCTGTCTATATTCATGTTAACACAGGATGATGGAAGTTTTTATTCAAAACCTATTTTATCTACTGGATTTAGCAATAACTTAGAACCTTCATCAATTATTGATTATACAGCCGAGGAAATGGCTGAAAAACTAAACATTGAGATTAAAACCTTTGTTAAATCAGATTCAATAAATACCAAAGAAAAATTAATTTCAGCAGGTGGTTATGTATATCGATATAATAAACTTGTCCTTGCTCAAGGTGCATTGCCAGTTCATCTGGAGTGGCCTGTCAATGTACAACCATCTGTTTTCTACATCAATAACCTCTCTGAATATCAAGACTTTAGAGAAAGTTTGAAAAAAAATAACAAAATTGCTCTTGTTGGTTCTGGCCTGGTTGGAATGGAATATGCGAATGACCTTGCTGCAAGCGGTATGCAAGTTCATGTGATTTCTGTAGATAACTACCCATTGGAAAAACTAATTCCATATAAGCTAGGAAATGCTTTAAAAGCGTGCTTAGAAAAAATAAATGTTAATTTTCACTTAGATACAAAGATCACTGACTCATATGTAAAAACTAATGGTGAAATCAGTATAACTACTGAGAACGGTGAACAGATTGACGTTGACATCATTTTATCTGCAGCAGGATTAAGGCCAAACATTCAATTAGCAAAATCGGCTGAATTAAACATTGGGTATGGCATTAAAGTAAACTCAACACTACAAACAAGTGATGAAAGCATATATGCAATTGGAGATTGTGCTGAGATAAATGGTGATGTCCGCATGTTCTTGATACCTATAAATTTAAGTATTAAGTCATTAGCCAATACTCTGACAAATAGTTATGGTTTGAGTGATGAAGTCAATTTTCCACTTCTTCCTGTTTTAGTGAAAACCTCAGCATGTCCCATCTTCTGTGTACCACCTCCGGTAAATGTTCAAGGAAATTGGAAAATTGACGGTGAAGAGAACAATCTTAAGGGTTGTTTTTTTGATAATGAAAATAATTTAAAAGGTTTTGCCTTAATGGGAAGTCGAATCAGAGAACGTGTCTCTCTGATTAAAGAATGCAATCAATAAATCCTTTTAATAAAAAGATAATCATTGATGTGAATCTCAGTGGGATAAATTACCTCACTGTTTTTCATTATATCTCTAAGTATCTTTCGAATGTTCTGTAACTTCACTGAAATTATGTTTCAAAGCCTCAAATTCTTGAGGCTTTCGTGTATCCGATATTCCGGAGCCATTTCAGGGATAATCCGCTTCATATAGCTTGCCCAATAACCTAAGTAATCGTGTTTGATTTTCCTGGATGCCCGTAATGAACCTTGGCCGCCTAGTTTGAACGTATCTACCTCCTCGAATTTCAAGAATACCCAACGCGGGGTTGGTTTTGAGGTTGTCTTGTTCTTAACCATTCTTGGTAAAAACTCGTCGCTATTGGCTAGTTGCTCTCGGATTTTGTGCTCAAGACCGGCATAAACCAGTAAACTTAACGTCATGATTATCAGCGATGCTTCAATGCGCTGTGGCTTTTTCAAAAAGAACGATGACGTTAAGAACTCAGGGCTTTTGGGAAGCGAAAGCCTCGCTCTACCTTCTGTTGCGATTTGTAATGCTCAAGTAATGCAGGCATATCAAGTTCGGGGCTGTCGATGTCATTCGTCGCTAAAATGAACATGCCGACTTTCAGTTTTGCTATATTTTCTTTTTCTAAATTAGCGAAGGGGGTGATGGTCGGCCACTTTAATGAATTGCCTGATGGCATTGAGATCAGCATCCATGATTTAAGTCATTAGTGAAATGAATTCAAAGTATTTATCGATCATATGTCATAAATGATACTGGGTGAACCTTAAACATCACTTGGAATGAATTTATGCGATCTCCTTTACCTTCAGGGGTTTACCTTCTTAGTCTCGGTATCTTTATCATGATTTCCTGCGAGTTGCAGGTGCTGGGTTTTATGCCTGCGCTGGCAGCAGATCTGGGTGTTTCAATTGCTGAGGTCGGTTATCTGGTCTCAGCCTTTGCCGCCAGTATGGCCATTGGCGGGCCAATCCTCATGCTGGCGCTTTCTCGCTTTCCACCACGCACGATTCTGACTTGCCTGTATAGCATTTTTATTCTGGGTGAGCTCTTTGGTGCTCTGGCACACAGCTATACCCAGCTGATGTTGGCGCGTGCTGTTACGGGTATGGTGTCCGGCGCATTCTTTGGGGTATCGATTGGGCTTTGTTCAAGGATGGTTGCACCCAAAGACACGTTGCGAGCCGTTGCAATGGTGCTGGCGGGTATCATGTTGGGCACCATTATCGGCTTGCCTCTGGCAAAAGTGATTGCAGAATATTGGGGATGGCGTGAAAGCTTTTATGTGGTCGTGGCACTGGCAGTGTTCAGCGCAGCCTTGTCGCTGAAGGCTGTTCCGTCCTTGCCAGCAGAAGCTTCGCATCCGTTAAAGCAAGAGCTGAAAGGGGTACTGGATGTGAAGCTATGGTGGGTTTTTGCGACCAGTTTTTGTGTGCTTGGTGCGGTTTATGCGCCTTTTAGCTTTATCGTGCCGATTCTGACTGACTTAGCAGCTCTGCCGGAAGGGGCTGTCACCTGGTTACTCTTGGTCTACGGGCTGTGCATGCTGGTAGGGAACAATGTTGTTGCTTCTCTGGCTGTGAAACATGCTAAAGCGACAATCATGGGTGGTCTGGCTATCATGAGCTTTGTTTTTGTGATGTTTGCGCTGTTTGCCGACATTGGCTGGGTGGCAGTGATTTGTCTTGTCCTGTTGGGTTTCTGTGGTGTGAGTCTCAACCCGGCCTTGGTCAGCCGACTGATGTCGTTACCACAGGGGCAGGGGGCCTTTATCAATACCTTGCACGCTTCTGTGATTAACGCAGGGATTATGTTCGGCAGCTTTGCGGCAGGCCTGACACTGGATTCAGGCTTCAGTCTGCATGCCACAATATGGCTGGGAGCTGCCATTGCTATCCTTGGTCTGACTGTGCTTGGAATGTCGCCTCAGCTTTGTGTATCCTCTGCTCAAACAGCGTCGCAGTTGCCTCAGGCAGATTAGTCCCGTATCCATTTTCGGACAACAATAAAGCATTGCTGTCCGAAAATGCACCTGTTGTCAGCACCTTGCCCTGATGATCCTCACCATCGATATTCAGCTAAGCTTGGCTAAATCAACCCCCGAAACACAATAGACTTAGCGGAGTTAGACAATGAGCGAGTTGACTATCTGGACGTTAGACTGGGTACCTGAAGGCCCACGCGGCTTTGTGCGTGACTTGCGCTTGCGATGGGCATGCGAGGAAGCAGGACTGTCATACAAAGTGCAAACGATCCCCTTTGATGGCCGCGAGACTAATCATCTTGCCCGTCAGCCTTTTGGTCAGGTGCCGTTTTTGAGTGACGGTGAACTGCAGTTATTTGAAAGTGGCGCATGCCTTATGCATATTGCGCAGCAATCTGACAAGCTGATGCCGGGCGATGCTATTGGTCAGGCGCACACGCTGCAATGGGTATTTGCGGCGCTCAATTCTATTGAGATAGTCAGCGTACCCTGGTGGTTTCTGACGATTTCCGGTAATAGCGATAATGAACTGACCGGGTGGGTAGACAAGCGCCTGGCGCAAATTGAAGATGTGCTGAGTAAGCGAGAATGGCTTGCTGGTGATCGGTTCACGGCTGCGGACCTGCTGATGGCTGACGTGCTGCGCATACCGCAAGTACGTGCTGTCAGTAACCGCCCGGCTTCGGAAGCCTACGTGATTCGTTTAACCAGCCGTCCGGCCTTTAAGAAAGCTTATGCGGATCAGATGGCACATTTCGAACTGGCCGACAAGGAGCGGACTTAACCTGCGTTTCGGCTGTGTGTCAGCCCGGATCTGACCGGATCACTCAAAAACACGCTCAAGCCGCATTCTTGTTGCGAGGGAGGGGCCGATAGATCAACCTGGCAGTAATGCCAGGTTTTTGCGTGTTCATTCAACCTAATACGCGTTACAGGCCCAGCCTCAGCAGCACTTCATCGGTCACGTCGTAGAACTCACCGAATCCCATCAGCGAGGTAAACTCATTTTCCAGCGCTCTGGCGCGGTGCATGGCCAGGCGGGACAGCTCTGCCAGCTCCCGGCTGATCAGTGCGGTGGTCGGATCCAGCATAGGTACGGCGGTGATACGTACCGCCAGAAAATGCCCTTGCTCTCTGGCCTGCTGAGCAAAGCGGCGGCGGGTGTCGCCTGTCGGAAAATCACTGAACAGCTTGCTGAGCACTTTGGGCTGACCAAGCGGCTGAGGCAGCACCGCCAGGTACATTTCGTGTACATAGGGTTCACTGACGGTTATCGGGCGCATCGGCTCGCTGAGCAGCGTTTTCACCCTGTTCTGGAAAATGGGTGCCAGATTGATCTGCTTGCCATCGCCCAGCTCCATCATCAGTTTACCCAGCGCCGGCAGCGGCTGGTTAGCGCCCAGTGCGCGCACTTTCACCTGATTCTCAATTTTCTCGCAGAAGAAGGGCAAACAGTTGAGCCGTGTCAGCAACATCTGGTGCATGGCCAGTAGCAGCGGACCGGCAGGCATAATTTCTTCGCTGACAGGCAGTCGTTCTTCGTTGTGTTTGATGAGCCGCCGCAGAAAATGTTCGCTGCGTGTGGCGTCATCACCGCGGCCGGTTTCAAGCTGCACATTACGCCTGTCGGGACTTAAACGGACAACCTGATAAGGAATGCGTTTCAGCGGGGCATCTTTGGCCATTTTCAGCAGTTCATCGAAAGTGACTTTCAGCACATCGCCCCGCTTGGCATCCAGCGGTTCAGTCAGGCGAATGTTCAGGCCGCGGGTGGACACATCAATACTGGATCCGCTGAGAACACTGGCTTCTTTGTCTGCCGCGCCGGGCTGCAACAGGCTGACAGGTGTGCGGAACAGAAAGCGTGATTCGCTGCGCTGCGGCTTGGGATCAAAGTAAATGGCGCGTGAGCCGGAAACGGGATTTCGCGGATGACGGAACGTGTGTAAGTGCTTGCTGGGTAGTGCCGGTTTTTCTGTCAGGCGATAGTCGTGCTGACCATCCTTGTTGGTTAAATTCTGCAGTACCCCGATATGGGTCAGGGTAGAGAGGGTTTCCAGCAGCTCAGGGGCGATTTCCTGCAGCTGGATTTTGTCATCCTGACTAATAGGATACAGCGTCAGGCGAACAACCCGCCAGCTGTCTCTTGTTGCCCCGATTTGCCAGAACAACTGCCGCTCTTCCACGCTCATCTCGGGCAAGGCGGCGGAATAAAAATAGGCTTTTTCTTCGTGCTGATGAGTAAAGCTGTAAATCAGGGTACTGCATTGACTCAGGCCTTTGCGGCCCAGAGTACGGATACGATCTTCCGACAGCAGATGGTTGATCACCGACTGATTACGCTCGTCATGCCAGTGTTCCCAGAGATGGCGGTTATGCTCTGTCAGCAGACAATATTTCAGCTCATTACCGGCAAAAAACAGCGGTATGCTGCTGGTATGCTTGAGGAAGCAGTGCTCATAGCCCCGGGTGCGCGACTGAATGATTTTATCTTCATGGTTCTGGCGCGAGCGGCTGGCCGCTATTTTCTGACGGGCTTCAATCGCATCTTTCAGGGCATCACTGGATTCAATCAGCATCAGGCGCAGCCAGGTATAGCTGTCGTTATCTGCATGAGGTGATACCCCCAGAATCCGGTAACTGATCCCCTGCACCAGCCGTTCGTCTTTGAGTTGCTTGGCCAGTTCGGGGAAAAACGCGGTGACAACCTGCCCGGTATGGTAGCGGAAGGCGGAAGACACCCGAAAGCGTGCGCCGGAAGGCGAAATATCTGATGTGGTGCCGTTCACTTCCTGTGAATAGGGCAGAGTCAGCACAACCGGTGTGGTGATCTGGATACGCTGTTCGCTGCGGCTGAGGTGGTAACCAAAACGCAGCAACTCGGCCCCAAAGGGCAGCGCTTCGGTCGGCTCCTCTGGCAGCGGAGTTTGTGTGTCCTGCTGCTGCATGACCCGGAAGTTATTACGGGTATTCATCAGCGATTCAAACAGGCCGACCCGGTATTGTTCGCCATAGGTTTTGATCCGGCGACGATAGACATTCATCGCCACATCATCCAGCCAGTGCGTCATACCGTGCATGTCGTAGGGGCGACACTCGCCACTGACCTTGCCGCGTAAATCAACGGGCTGGCGGCAGGGGGCCATCAGGCGGTTGATTTCCATTTTGACCTGCAAGCGTACCGGGCCACTGAGATCCGCGGTCAGGTGCTGAAACAAGTCATTAAAATCCCCGCTGTCATAAGCCGGGAGCAGTTGTTCTATCAGTCCTTTGTATTCATCCAGCAACATAGTGGTTTTAGCAATAGGTCTCTATCGGGTATGATCCCTATTGTGCAGTAAAACGAAGAATTGTCATAAGCTTGTAGGCGGAAAGTCAGGCATGACGCATGTCCTGTCTGTTTCTTAGCCACAGATTGGCTGTCGCCTGCACTGAGTGGCCCTTACTGGTCACGGCTTGAAGACTCAAAAGGGATACAATGGCGAAAACCAAAAGAGCTTACGTCTGCAGTGATTGCGGCGCCGATTTTCCACGCTGGCAGGGCCAGTGCAGTGCGTGTGCCGCCTGGAATACCATTACTGAATTTACCATTCCCAAAACCAAATCTGCACTCGGCGGTGCTGGTGGCAGTGCAGCCAGCAGCTATGCCGGTTCGTCGACCAAAGTGCAGACCTTGTCGGATGTCGAAAGTAAAGATCTGCCGCGTTTCAGCTCGGGCATTTCAGAGCTTGATCGCGTGCTGGGCGGCGGTATCGTGCCTGGATCTGTGCTCCTGCTTTGCGGTGATCCAGGCGCCGGTAAATCCACCCTGCTGCTGCAAAGCATCGGGGCGGTCGCGGAATCCCGTCAGGCACTGTATGTCTCGGGTGAGGAGTCCATTCACCAGATTTCACAGCGTGCCAAACGCCTGGCGACGCCGAACATCGATAAAATTCAGGTGGTGGCCGAAACCTCGGTTGAGCAGATCCTCAATCACGTGGTCGAGCAGAAAGTCTCTTTCGTGATCATTGACTCTATCCAGACCATGACGGTGGCGCACAATGAATCGGCGGCGGGCAGCCCGAGCCAGGTCAAAGAATCGGCGGCGGCACTGACCCGTTTTGCCAAGACCGAAGGCGTGACTTTCATGATAGTCGGCCACATCAATAAAGACTCGAATGTGGCCGGTCCGATGCAGCTGATCCACATAGTCGATGGCTTGTTCGCACTCTCGTCGACCTCGGATGAAAAATTCCGGGTATTACGTACCTCGAAGAACCGCTTCGGTGCCGATTCTGAATCCTGTTTCTTTGCCATGACAGAAACCGGCATGAAGCAGGTCAAGAACCCGTCTGCGATATTTCTCAGCCGCTCGAACAAAAACCATGCAGGTTCGGTGTGTACCACGCTCTGGGAAGGCACCCGCCCGCTGCTGGTGGAGATTCAGGCGCTGTGCAATCAGTCAATGACGGAAGTACCGCGCCGCTTGAGTGTGGGGTATGACTCCAACCGGCTGGCGATGTCCATTGCAGTGCTGGCGCGTCATGGCGGCGTGATGCTGTCGGACATGGACATCTTTGTAAACTGTGTCGGCGGGATCCGGATCGAAGAGACTTCTGCGGATTTATCTGTGTTGCTGGCGATATTCTCCAGTTTCAAAAACGCACCGATCCCACAGGATGTACTGGTGTTTGGTGAAATCGGCCTGAACGGTGACATCCGTCCGTCAGCGAACGGGGTCGAACGGATTCGGGAAGCGGCAAAGCAAGGCTTTACCCGTGCGATTATCCCGAAAGCCAATGCAAGTCGCCCGCTTCCCGGCATTGAAATCATGCCGGTTGAAGACTTGCAAGAAGCACTGGCCGCGTTTGAGCGGGTCGCTGTTTAAACCACGAAGGCTTGTTCTTCTCCTGATTCCCCCTGTCTGGCCGGTGGTTGTGTAAGGCGAACACAACCACCGGTTTTCGTTGCCGTTAGTCACGGCTATTAACTCCTGTTCAGGGGAATTAAAGGCTTACCGTTTTAAAGAAAATTCACACTTCAGGTGTTAATTTCACACTGAAAAAAGTGAATTGCCCTTTATCTTTAGTCAATATTTTCAATAGCCTTCCAGTAAAATCTCCTTATTACATAGGAGGTAATACATGGCAATTGAATCATTTCTGAGCTGTTCTCATTTTAAAGATGCACCTAAAGATGTTTTCATGGCATCGCCTTATCAGCGTCCTTGTCGGCCACAAGATGTAAAGGCACTGGATTTATCGAAACCTGTTAACCTTGATAATTACTCGTCAAATGAAAACCTGTTAATTCAACGTGCAATTTTAAATGCGTATGAGTTGGACCTGGTCTTTCTACCTTCCAGTAAAGCTGTAAATTTAAAAGAGTTAAAAACATTCTATAGTGATGAAAACTACAAGAATGCAGCCGCTGTATTACCTTCTTTTGAACATCTTGCTTTTTCATCTCTGGAAAAAAGTATCAATGTATCCGGTCACTGGACTCTGCAAGATTTTATTAAATATACAAAGACAAAAATAAAAGATGTTGCCAATAGTGAGTCAACACTTTACAAGAAAATAACAGGTTCGAAAGATCCTGAGTCAGCGGCTAGGTTTTTCTTTATCCAGTGTGCAGGTGACTTCCTGTCTGAAGCATCGGCTATGGCGCGGAATGTATTAGGAAATTATGGCTCTGCTACGTCTGAGCTATTTAAAGTGCTGATCGATGAATACGGATATGGCGTTCACGAGAAAAAACACTCCAGTATCTTTGAAGGAATGATGAAAGATGTTGGATTAAATGAAATGATTCATTACTACTGGAATTTTTATACACCTGGTAGTTTATCACTCATTAACTACTTTCATTACATTTCTAAAAATCACAGCCGTTTTTTTAAGTATCTTGGTGCGCTTTATTATACCGAAGCGACATTAGCCTTTACCACCAAGAGTCAATCAAAGATTGTTAATGATGTGTTTAAAGGTCGGGTGAGTGCTTTGTATTTTGATGAGCACAGCCATATTGATATTCATCATGGCAGAATGGCGCTAGAGAAAATTATCATTCCTCTGGTTGAATTACACGGCGAACATATAATCCCGGATATTTTGGCAGGATTTGAAGAATTTGCATCTCTACAAGATATAGCTGACGAAGAGTTGTATCGTCATATTGAGGTGCATGACTCGCTTGATGAACTGATAGCAAAAGCGAAAAATTATCACGATTTAAGCGGTGCAATTAAATTTGAAGAAGTACTTGGTGAGGTGTCAGTATCGCATATCCATAACAACGATGAGTTATTCATGGTTGATGACGGGGAGTTAGAGCTTTATTTCTCACCCGATAAAGTGGTACAGATGAAGGCAGGAGATAAGATCATTATTCCATCAGGAATCCTGCACCTGTCGAAAATTACTTCTGAAAAATGTCTTTACTCTGTCAAGCATATTGAGGTGGCGTAAATGACGGTTATATCTTTAGATTCAAAGCAAAATAACAGACTTGCTGTTAATGACCAAAAGTTTTTCATTAAACGTGTTGAGCATGACGGTAAAGTTTGGGTCTTGCCGTCTGAATGCCCGCATCGAGGTGGTCCACTGCACCTTGGTAAACAGTGTGAGAAAACAGGCGCAATAGTTTGCCCTTGGCACGACAATCGAATTAGCATGCATTGTATAAAGAGAAGTTCATTGCCTGCTATATCTAATAAAGATTTAGTTCACGTGGTGTTACCGAATGATAATTACCATATATGGTCGGAAAGTAAATTATAAAGGAATGGGAAATGAATAGTACATTATTAAAGACGTATCTATTGCTTGCATTTTCTGTTTTTCTTGATATGTCAATTCAAATTGTCATGATCTGGAAAATACTTGAAATAACAAGCTCTACTGTTTATATGGGGATGATTGTCAGTATTGGCGCTGTTACGCCTTTTATTCTCAGTAAAATAATTAAAAAGAAAGACATTTTCTACAAGAAATCCACTATCACAACACTCAGGGCTATCTTTTTTGTTTGCATGGCTACCGTCTTGTATTTTGATATCACTGGCTTGATATACATTATCTTTATGATTGCTGTTTTTTCATCATGCAATATGGTTTGCAGTATTAATACCTTTGAGGTGAAAAACTCCAGTTTTGTGAAAAACAAACTGATTGAAGCCTCAAAGGCGTCCAGGGTGCTGCAAACAACCATTCAGTTTGGTGCTTTCTTTGGCGCGCTGTTTGGGGGTTGGTATCTCAAAGCTATGGGGTTTGAAAACTTCATTTATTATATAGCCGTGATGTCCATATTATTATCAGTGTCTTATTTGTTTGTTTCTGATGTTGATAAAGAAGAGACAGAAACTGAAGCAAGCAATCAGCAAGCACTTTCCGGGAAAAGAGAACGCTTTATTATCCAGGTTGCCTTGTCGGTTTTAACCGGTTTGCACATCGGTGCGTTCAACACTTTCGTACCAGTGTACTATCAGCTATTCAGGGAGTGGGGGCCTGATATCCTGGGTTTTGCATCAGGTTTGGCTGGTATAGGCGCATTATGTGCAGCGCTTCTTCCTCAGAATAAACATGTTTATTTGCTCAGTGCGATACTGTTACTGGTAGGGGATATCGGGCTTTTCTTGATGGATATGCCTTATTTATCAGTGCTTTTCTGTTTCTGCATCGGCTATGCGGTGAACTCAGTGAGAATTACATCAAGAACGGAAATATTGAAGTCTGATGCTGTTCAGAGTGATGTCAATAGTGCTATCAGTCATTCTAATTATCTGTTCTATATTGTATCAGGAACCATTCCAATGCTGGTGACTATGGTGTTGACTTACTTTTCATTCTCAAGTCAAGCCTATGGTATATCACTGATACTGGTCGGTATTTTCTCCGCTGTTGTCATCATGCTGTTAACCAGAAGCAAAAAAACAATCACATTGGAAGGTGCATATGAAAAGTAAAGTATTGATAGTAAACCCAGCTTCCAGCGGAAAAATGATCCGACCGAAACTGCAAGCAAACAATATTCAATGCGATGTGTATTTTGATTCAGAGCATGATCCGAAAGGCATGCTGGATACGATTAACATGGAAAACTATGATAATAATGTATCCCATCTTGAAATTGATGCATTGCAGAATGAAAAGTACGATGCGGTTATTGCTGGCTCTGAATTAGGTGTTGAACTGGCAGATAAGCTCGCCAGTGAATTAGGTTTACCGGGAAACTCACCTTTGACGACCGGTCTGCGCCGGAATAAAAATGAAATGCAAGATGCATTGAAAAAACATGGATTAGCCTATATTCAGACATTTCTGGTTGATATGGATGGAAAAGGTCTTAATGAGCTTCATGAAATTAAATGCAAAAAGTATATCATCAAGCCAGTTAACTCTGCAGGTTCTGAAAACGTCTACTTCTGCAATAGCAGAGATGACGTAATTAATAAGATATCTTCCCTGCCTTGGAGGAAAATAAACAGTACAGGAAAAATAAATGATCAGTTTCTTGTTCAGGAGTTTATTGAAGGCGAGGAGTATGTTTTAGATCTGATAGTCAATGGGGACCAAATCGCTTTAGTGGCTATATGTAAATACGTAAAAGGTCAGTCTGGTAATAATCCATTTGTTTATAATCGACTGGAACTATTGGATCCTTATGACGCCGGGTTGGCAACAATTCGTGAATATGCTGTTGCGGCCACCAGAGCACTCGATATTAGGTATGGGCTTGTGCATATGGAACTGATGCTGAGTCCGTCATCAGGCCCGGTCATGATTGAAGCCGCAACACGGATACACGGTGGTGTTGCCCCATCATTATTTGAAAGCTGTTATTCTCCCAGTTTGCTGGATACGATTGCTTCACTGGTGTCAGAACACAGAGTACCGGAACTAGATTCGAAGCTAGTTAAGCAGGGGAGAGTGTATTTTCATGTCAATAAACACGCTGCGAAATTTTCAGGTGTCGATGCCATCAGTGACGGTAAGCTAAAAAGTATTCCATCCTTGATTGATTATTTTGTCACAGTGAAAGAGGGGCAAGAATTACCGGCCACGGAAGATTTGTTCACTTGCCCGTGTCTTGTGTGGTTAGCCAATGATAATGCCTTTGATTTAGAGTCTGATATTCAGGACGTTGAGCATGTTCTTAATGGTGTATTTAATAAGGAGTTGATCAGTGCCTAAGCTAATTATTAAAGACACAGATGAAACGATAGAAGCAGAAACAGGAACCCCTGTTTCAGAATTGTTTGAGTTTGATGGGCTTAGAAGTGTTCCGTTTAATTGTATGCGTGGCATTTGTGGTTCTTGTGCCGTAAAACCGGTCACAAATATAGATCATCTCGGCGATGTACATGAGAATGAGAAAGGCACACTTGAGATTCTGGCTTTGTGTCCGACTGAATACAGGTTACTGTGTCAGTGTACTTTAGTCAGGGATTCTGAGGTTGAGTTAGCTTAAGGTAATTATGAATATATCTACTTTATATAATAACAATGTGAAGTTGTTTGAAACGTTAAACCTGGATTATCGTTCATATAAACATGAGCCTATACTGGATTATGAAACCGATTTGAAAGTTTCTAAAGAGTTAGGCTGGACAGCAGCACCCAGTAAAAGCTTATTTCTGAAACGTAAAAGCGGCGGCTACTGTGTGTTTGTTACCCACAAAGAAAACCGTTTTGATCAGAAGAAGATTCGCGACGTTATTGGTGAGCGGGTGTCTATCTGCAACAATGAAGAGATGGAAACGATTACGGGATGTATTGCTGGTGCGCTCTGTCCTTTTGTTTTAGATACATCGATCCCGATTATTTTAGATGTATCTTTATTGGATCATAAAGAAGTGATGTTTACTCCAGCAGATCCCAGTTATACCTTCATTGTTGAGTCAGATTCGCTGGTCAATGTGTTTGAAAGCCTGAACAATGAAATGTATTTTTACGCTAATTAAAGCTAATTAAAATAGGGGGCTGTTAAGCCCCTTATTCATGTTTAATGTCTAACACTGGAAGAATATGGATGGATTCAATACCGCCTATATCTATGATGAATTTTTTAATTTCATACAGTAACGGAAGTCGGGTGCTGTTGACCCTTATCAGGCAGTCGAACTCACCGTATATAGATTCGAATTGAAAATCATAACCGGCACTTTTGAGGTGTTTGAAAATCTGTTTACAGTCTACGCTTCCGGATTTGATCAACAGGTAAGAATGGATATCATCAGAAGGGGATAAGCGCTGATCAAAGCAAGTACTGATTGTGAAGCCTGTTATGACGTTCTCCTGTATGAGCGATTGTATTCTTTTATCAACGGCACTGCGTGAGAGATTGACCTGTTCTGCAATTTTTTGGATGCTCTCTCTTGAGTTATTTCTCAATAACTCAATGATTTTCATGTCCACTTTATCTAAATTCATGATGGTTACTAACTAGCCTAGCCTGGTGAATTTTTGATTCAAAAGAAACAGAAAGTGTTTTTAGTTATATTCTGTTTTGATATCGGTTCTTTCTCTGCTTTGTTTGACAAGCAACCGCATACTTACCATACACCTCAGGTATCTTGTCAATATGAACATTAACGATTATGTGAATAACGTGATAGGAAATGATCTCAGTAGAGAAATGACTGAAACGGCAGGGCGCTGTCGTGAGAGTGGTTAGGGTCACCTGAAGCCGTAACACATGCGAAACTGGCCCTGAAAAGCAAAATTGTGTCCTGTCTGCATCAAGGCACTTCGCTGGCGCGCTCGCCGGGCAGCACAGGTGAAACGTTGTGGGTTTCAGTCAGCAAGATCGGCAAGGAGTTCCAGTTCACGATAAAGCAGCTCATCGTCCCCCACATTAAGTTCAATCAGGCGGCGCAGGTGAGAAATGCTGTCGATATCAATATTCACTATTTTCATCCGCAAACAGTCGCTGTCATGGGCGACCAGTTCAGTGACCATCGTCATATGAATATCTGTGTCATGCAGGGTGACATCGACTTCAAACGGGGCATTGTCATCCGGCTGCCAGTGTTCAGGCATGCTGAGCAGAATACCATGCAGCGAGATATCCCGAACATCAGCAGGCCAGTGTGACTGGGCCTGACGTATCATCGCCGGGGCCTGATAAACAATACGGATAAACTGGCGTCTTTCGTTCATAGTCTGTGATTACCTGTATGAGCCTATATTGTCGAGTTTAGGGGCTGCTGGCTTTTTTTGGTTCTGTTTTTTCTATGTTGACGCGATATCTGTTTGCAGCGCTGCAGCTCAGCTGAGGAATCGAGTGGCGATTCATCCTGTGCTGAAACAACCTTGAACCTGATTAAACAGGCGACTTTGATGATTTGCTTATTAAGTAATCACGCAATAAAAAAGGCTGCCAAAATAGCAGCCTGAGTTCAGTGATTGCACATCTGTCCGGAGACGGTTATTTGGCAATACGTTTGTACTTAATACGGTGCGGCTCTGCAGCCTGCGCGCCCAGCGTTTTCTTCAGCCAGTCGGTATACTCGCTATAGTTACCTTCGAAGAAATTCACCTGGCCTTCGTCGCGGTAGTCCAGAATGTGGGTCGCGATACGGTCCAGGAACCAGCGGTCGTGCGAGATCACCATGGCGCAGCCAGGGAACTCCAGCAGGGCTTCTTCCAGTGCACGCAGTGTTTCTACGTCCAGGTCGTTGGTGGGTTCATCGAGCAGCAGTACGTTGCCGCCGGCTTTCAGCAGTTTCGCCAGGTGGACACGGTTACGTTCACCACCAGACAGCTCGCCAATGCGTTTTTGCTGGTCGCTGCCCCTGAAGTTAAAGCGGGACACGTAAGCACGCGACTGAATCTCGAAGTTGTTGATGCGAATCACATCATTGCCTTCAGAGATTTCCTGATACACAGTATTGTTATCATCCATGCTGTCGCGGAACTGCTCAACAGAGGCCAGTTTGACTGTGTCGCCCAGCTCGATAGTCCCTGCGTCCTGCTGCTCAGAGCCGCTCAGCATCTTAAACAGGGTCGACTTACCGGCACCGTTCGCACCTATGATGCCCACGATGGCACCTTTAGGCATGCTGAAAGACAGGTTGTCGATCAGAACACGGTCACCAAAAGATTTGGTCAGGCCGTTGACTTCGATCACCTTGTCGCCCAAACGATCACCCGGCGGGATGAAGAGTTCGTTGGTTTCGTTACGTTTCTGATGATCTGAGGTATTCAGCTCTTCAAAACGGGCCATACGAGCTTTGGATTTGGCCTGACGACCTTTCGGGTTCTGGCGTACCCACTCCAGCTCTTTCTCTATGGTTTTCTGGCGCGCTTTCTCCTGAGAGGCTTCCTGCTTCAGGCGGGCGTCTTTCTGCTCCAGCCAGGAGGTATAGTTGCCCTGCCATGGAATGCCTTCACCACGGTCCAGTTCCAGAATCCAGCCGGCGGCGTTATCCAGGAAGTAACGGTCGTGCGTGATCGCCACCACGGTACCGGTGTAATCAACTAAGAAACGCTCCAGCCAGCCCACGGATTCGGCATCCAGGTGGTTGGTGGGTTCGTCGAGCAGCAGCATGTCCGGCTGTTCCAGCAGCAGGCGGCAGATAGCCACACGGCGGCGTTCACCACCCGACAGCAGCTTGATCTGCGCGTCCCACTCCGGCAAGCGCAGCGCATCGGCAGCACGCTCCAGCGTGTTGTCCAGATTATGGCCGTCTTTGGCCTGAATCAGCGATTCCAGCTCACCCTGCTCTTTAGCAAGGGCATCGAAATCCGCATCCGGTTCGGCGTAAGCGGCATACACAGCATCCAGGCGGGTCAGGGCGTTTTTCACATCGGAAACGGCCTCTTCGACCACTTCACGTACTGTCTTGCTTTCGTCCAGTACCGGTTCCTGCGGCAGATAGCCGACATTCAGGCCGGGTTGCGGGCGGGCTTCCCCTTCGATATCGGTATCGATACCTGCCATGATACGCAGCAGAGTGGATTTACCGGAACCGTTCAGGCCCAGTACACCGATTTTGGCGCCAGGGAAGAAACTTAATGAAATATCTTTCAGAATCTGTCGCTTAGGTGGCACAACTTTGCTCACTCGCGACATGGTATAGACGTATTCAGCCATTTCCGTAGGTCATCTCTAATGATTGGAGAAAGGGGTATTTTAACCATTCTGGCCCTAAGTTTAACAGCAATGTCTCACAATGACGGTTAAGATGAATACATGCCCCTGTAAGCAGGTTTTCGTTATTGACCTGAGCCTGACTCTGGGCTGACGTTGATGAGGGGATGGGACGCTAGGATACAGTGTTAATTAAACGTGCTGATTTTTAATCTGAGTGAAGCTGGAGCTGGAAAAAGTATATATGCAGTCTGAAGCCGTTATGCACCGTTGTAGCCGTTGGATGCTGGGCCTGGGGGTATGGGTGCTGTTGGGAGGAAGCGTGGCACAGGCCGCCTCGCTTGAAGAGCAGAGAGAATGGTATGAAGCCGCTAAGGATGCGCTGGAACGCAAGGACCAGTCGGCTTATCAGCGTTATCGCACCAGGCTCAATGACTATCCGCTGACCCCTTATCTCGACTATCGCCAGTTTCAGGACAATCTGGATAAGCGCTCCCCTGCCGAAGTGAGTGCATTCATCAAAAATTTTCAGGATCTGCCTTTCACTATCAAGCTGGGGTATGCCTATCAGGATGTGCTGGCAGAGGCCAGGCGCTGGCAGGATCTGGTGACCTTTCAGACTGAACCGCCATACAGAGAAAGTTATCAGTGCCAGTATTATCTGGCGCTCAGCAAAGTGGGCCGCAAGGATGAAGCCTGGCAGGGCGCGCAGTCACTCTGGCTGACAGGTCAGTCTCTCGACGATGATTGCGATCCCATGCTGGATGCCTGGCAACAAGCCGGAAAACGTACCAATCAGCTGATTCTGGATCGTATGCTGCTGGTGTTTGAAGCCGGCAATCAGGGGCTGCTCAAATATCTCGACAAGCAACTGACAGGCAGCGCCAGAAAAGTGGGGGACACTCTCCTTTCATTGTTTGCCAAACCGCAAGGTGTGGCGGACTTCGCCAAAAAAAGCAAAGTGACCGACTATAACCGGCAATTGACGCTCGCGGCCTATAAGCGCTTGGCGCGCGTGGATACCAAAGAAGCCCTGAGCCAGTTAGAGCGGGTGGCGGACGGGCAAAAGCTCAATACAGCGCAGAAGCAGTCACTGGCGGATTATACGGCGTCACGGCTGATGGATGCCGAAGAGGCCGATCTTGTTCGCTGGCGTGATGCCATGCTGCGCAAAAGCAGTGATGATGATTTGATTGGACGGCGCATCCGTCTTGCCCTTCGTGAAGGCAACTGGACCGAAGCGCAGGCATGGATCCCTCAGTTATCGGCCGAAGAACAGAACTCGCTGCGGTGGAAATTCTGGCAGGCGCATCTGCTGGCCAAAACCGATCCTGTGGTTGCCAAGCCGAAATATCAGGCATTGCTGGGCGAGCGGAACTTTTACAGTGTTGCTGCCGCCACTGTGCTGGGTGAAGAGATCGATTTTCCGGTGGAATCCCTGAGTGAGACAGAGCAGGATGTGACCCCTTATCTGCCGGCGTTAAAGCGGATTGAAGAAATGATTGCCCAGGATAAGGTGTTTGATGCCAACCTGGAGTGGTGGTATCTGATGAAAGATCTCGATCCGAAAGCCATCTGGCCGCTGGCAGGCTACGCAGGTAAGCAGAACTGGCACCATCTGACGGTGCAGGCCACCATATATGGCCGGATGTGGGAGCACCTGTCGTTACGTTTCCCGCTGGCCTTTGCCGAGACATTCAAGTCATTCGGCCAGCAGCGTGAGCTCTCTGTGACCACTATGATGGCACTGGCGCGTCAGGAAAGTGCGCTGAATCCGCAGGCAATGTCGCCGGTAGGCGCCCGCGGACTGATGCAACTGATGCCTGCCACAGCCAGAGAAACCGCGGGTAAGCTGAACTATACATATGCGGGCAGCAGCAGTCTGTTTGAGCCAGAGGTCAATATCCGGCTGGGCAGCGGTTACCTGAAAATGATGCTGGAGCGTTACGACAACAACCGGATCTTTGCTTTCTCGGCGTACAACGCCGGTCCGGGCAGAGTCATCAGCTGGCGGAAAATCAGTGATGGCAAACTTGATGCTTTTGCCTTTATGGAAACCATTCCTTTCGGTGAGACACGCGGTTATGTTCAGAATGTGCTGATGTTTGAAGTCTACTACGACAAGCTGACCAGTCAGCCGGTCCAGTTGCTGACCACAGAGGAACTGAACGCTAAGTATTGAGACAAACTGCTGCTATAGGTTTGGTGGAAGGCTGTGGTTCAGGGTAGAATCCGGACAGAATTAATACGCCTGTGTGGGTTACTAACGGCTAGCGCAGGCAATTTTTGAGGAAAACCATGTCAACCAAAGCCGATACGCCGGACTTTTCTGACTGGCAGCAAATAGTCTCTCTGTTTCGTCAGGCCTCTGCTGAAGGCAAAGATGAATTACTCCTTCGCCTGCTGTTAACCCCGGATGAGCGTGAATCGCTGATCGCCCGGGTGAATATCTTCCACGAACTGCTGAATGGTGAGCGTAGCCAGCGTAAAATCAGCGAGTTGCTGGGCGTTGGCGTGGCGACCATCACGCGTGGCTCCAACGAACTGAAACACCATGATGCGGAGATCCGCGACTGGTTAGCTGAATTCCTGTTGAAACAGCAGCCGAAAGGCTGAAGTACCTTGTCACCCCCTCCTGACCTCCCCCTTGAAAAGGGGGAGGGATTATACAGAGCTCACTGAAACCACGAAGATTCCCTCCCCTTGAAAAGGGGGAGGGATTATACAGAACTCACTGAAACCATGAAGATTCCCTCCCCTTGGCAAGGGGAGGGTTAGGGTGGGGTTCGTCAAGCGTTCACGGACTTTGCGTCAGTACCTTGTCACCCCCTCCTGGCCTCCCCTTTGAAAAGGGGGAGGGATCGTACAGAGCTCACTGAAACCACGAAGGTTCCCTCCCCTTGGCAAGGGGAGGGTTAGGGTGGGGTTCGTGACTTGAGCACAGATGCTGAGTCAGTGTCCAGTAACCCCCTCCTAGCCTCCCCCTTGAAAAGGGGGAGGGACAGTACAGAGATTGCTGAAACCACGGATATTCTCTTCCCTTAGTCAATCCTCAGAGCGAGAGCGACATTACTTTTGTACGAACTCAGTGCCTGTCTGATCGTACAGTCCCGGGTTCATAAAAGGGATCAGGGCCAGTATCAGAGCCTGCTGATACACACTGCTGCGGCTGAGCTTGTGCTCAGTGAGCATAGCAATGGCGCCCCCTTGTTGTTTCACATTCTGCTGCTGAAACATATCATCCATCACATCCCCCAGTTCTTCTCCGTCATGCAGACGGGCCAGCGCTTTGGGCGGCAGAGGCAGCGAGGCAGAACGGGATTCACCCCGCTGATTGCCGTTATCTATCACCATCCAGGCAAACGTCGCACAGCCATCAAGCCCGGCTTCCAGACTGACGTAATAATCCGCGCCAGGCTGCAGTTCCCGGGCATGTACAACCCGGTTACGGGCACCGGTCAGGGTTTCTTCGGCACACATAGGCTGTGCTCTTACGCCGCTCTCCACTGCCACACCGCTAATTTGCAGGGCTTGCGCCGGGAAGGCCTGGTGGAAGGCGTTTTCTACCGCCCGGATTTTGGCCGGGTTTGTCGAGGCGACAATAATGCGAATCTGGCGCTCTGGTGCTGGATTGGTGGTGTGCATGATGGGCTCCTTCAGTTCACGTCGTTATTGTACGCATTGGAAGGGCGCTGTCACCCCTGACCGGCATCTGCAAGAGCATGAGCAAATCAGGGGGGAGGCGGCAGGATAACCAGCGGGGCAATCAGAGGCGGTCGAATGACCAATCGGACTGAATAATGTAACCGTGGATCTTGAACTCGTCGTGGTTGACAAACAGGTTCGGAAAATCCGGCTGGGAAGTGGAAAACACCACGCCATCTGCCAGTTGTGTCATGTGGTAGAAATCGGGCTCGCTGCCACGCACCGACGCAAAAACCGGCTGTTTAGGACGATAAGGGGCTTTACGTGTGGCCAGCGCATAGCTGCCCAGCGGCGCACACTGAGCGATGTTTTCGTTATCTACCAGCAGGCCAAGGCAGTCATCGCGATCTAAATGATGCGGGATCGCCCGCTTGCTCAGCACGTCGACTTTGCCGCCATCGCGATAGGACAGATAGTCTTTGCGATGAATAATCGGAATGTAAGTCGATGTCGTGTTGTGCCCCGTTTCGTGGCTGATGGCCGTTGTTGCCTGAGTACCTGAATCAATCTGTCCGGTCAGCAAGTAGCTGATGGAGGTGTTCAGGGTTTCAGCAATTCTTTCCAGCTCACGTACTTCAATGCCGTATTTGCCTGACAGCTTACGGCTCATGGTGCCTTGTTGTAAGCCCAGAGTTTCACCCAGTTGTTTCTGGCTAATCCCCTGAATCTTGGCCAGGCGCTTAATCCGCTCTAAATATTCCATAAGAATGGCTTCCCGCTCGCAGTAAAAAAAGAATGCGAAAGGCATTCGCAAAAGTCATAAATTATTTTACTGATATCCTTGTCTAAAGATTTTACTCAAGCTGAAAAGTGCGATGGATTTCGTTAAAGGAATATACATTTGCACTCGGTTGGGTAAAAAAAGGGACAATTTTTTTTCAGTAAAATAAGCCAGTAAGAAAAAACAACGCCAGCTGCTGACAAAAATAACATATCAGTTCCGACCAAGAAATAAGGAAACTGCATGGTAAAGGCGGTTTTATGCCTATTTTATGATATGCAACCCAAGGTTTAGCAGGATTTCTTAAAAACCTGCTGAATGACAGAAAGGCCTGCAGATTCAGTCCGTAAATGAAATCGATTTCATTCTCAGTGTGAATATGTGTCGGTTATCAATAAATACAGTGCATATTATGCCAATTTGGAATATTCGATAGATTCCGTCCGCCACCCCGGCAAGGAATCAGTAAAGAGCAAGGACTGCCGGAATGGACTTTTCCTTAACCGCTGAACGCTTTCATTTAAATCTGTGTGTGGCGTTTCACCCTAATTGGGCAGTAAAAAGGTGTACAAGTTGCACCATTATGGGTCGAACGGAACGGTATTGGTGCGCAAGGCTCGGGTGTTACGGACGTACAGCTGAACACACTATTTTTTGTTATTGATTTTCAATCACTTAGTTTTACTGGCGAATTTAGCAGTTAGTGAATCAAATTGGAACAGTTATTGCTTGCCCCTTAATCATGATTGATTCGCCCTAATTTGGGGCTTGTGGTTAATTTTTGTACATATTTTGTGCGCGACTTAGGGAAGAGTTCAATGACTGAATCTATGACACAGGTAACGGGGGCCGTGCAGGCCCTCACGCAAAGTGCGGACACTTTGTTTCTGTTGCTCGGTGCCATCATGGTATTTCTGATGCATGCCGGTTTTGCATTTCTGGAAGTGGGCACGGTACGGCAGAAAAACCAGGTCAATGCGCTGGTGAAGATATTGGCTGATTTTGGCGTCTCAACCATCGCTTATTTCTTTATCGGCTACTGGCTGGCCTATGGCGTCACCTTTTTTGCCGATGCTGAAACCTTATCGGCCGGCAATGGCTTCGCCTTAGTCAAGTTCTTCTTCCTGCTGACCTTTGCGGCAGCGATCCCGGCGATAGTCTCCGGCGGTATTGCAGAGCGGGCCCGCTTCAACCCTGTGCTGATTTCGACCTTCTTTATTGTGGGCCTGGTGTACCCCTTGTTTGAAGGCATGATCTGGAACGGCAACTTTGGCCTCCAGGCGTGGTTTGAAGGTCAGTTTGGTGCCGCTTTCCATGATTTTGCCGGTTCTGTTGTGGTTCATGCGGTCGGCGGCTGGATTGCGCTGGTGGCGGTAATGCTGCTGGGGATGCGCAAAGGGCGTATCCGGGCAGGCAAACACACCAACTTCGCGCCTTCTAACATTCCGTTTCTGGCGTTGGGGGCGTGGATCTTAAGTGTCGGCTGGTTCGGCTTTAACGTGATGTCGGCACAGTCGATCAACGGTGTCAGCGGACTGGTTGCCATCAACTCTCTGATGGCGATGGCTGGCGGGATTCTGGCCGCCGTGGTGCTGGGGAAAAATGACCCCGGTTTCATCCATAACGGCCCGCTGGCTGGTCTGGTGGCTGTGTGCGCCGGTTCGGATCTGATGCATCCGTTGGGGGCGCTGATCACCGGCATCGTGGCGGCTGCGATCTTTGTCTGGCTGTTCACTTACCTGCAAAATCACACCAAAATTGATGATGTGCTCGGTGTCTGGCCGCTGCATGGCGTGTGCGGAGCCTGGGGCGGCATTGCGGCCGGCATCTTTGGCCTGCAGTCGTTAGGCGGGTTAGGCGGCGTCAGTTTCGTGGTGCAATTGCTGGGCACTGTGATAGGCATCGCGATTGCACTGGCAGGTTCGTTTATCGTTTATGGTCTGGTGGATAAGCTGTCGGGCCTGCGCCTGAGCGAAGAAGATGAGTTCAACGGCGCCGATCTGGCAATCCACAAGATCAGTGCCACTAATCTGGAATAAAACGGGTTCAATCCGTGAATTTTCGAATGCCGCCTGGTGCGGCATTTTTTATGCGAGGTATTCAATGCGTGAGTGAAGGAAAAACCGTTAACTGTCACTCTGGTGTTGGTCACAGTTAACGGCCCGGATTTCTTACTCTTATGACGACGCAACTCGCTGCTATTACATAAGCTCAGTCTGTGTTCCTGTGCTGGGTTTAAAGCATGCAGCAACGAATATGGCAAGGTCAGTGGCATCGACTTATCGCAGCCGCCTTGAGCGGCCTTTTTGTCATCCTGATTCAGGGGCTGCTGAGTGCCAGTGTGGCAAGCGCAGAAGCCCCTGAACTGAAAGCGCTGCACCAAAAAGAGCCCTATGTCAGCTGGGATCGCACCGCGTCAGAAGCACGAGTGCTGTTGCAGGAAAAAACCGCAGATACCACTCAACTAGAGCGCATTCGCGCAACCCTGGCAGAACAGCGGGGTGAAGCTTATCAGATATCACAAGACAAATCGGTGGATGTACGCTGGCTGGAAGCGCAAATTAAATCCCTTGGTCCGGAACCGAAAGAAGGGGAAAGCGAACCCGAGGTCATTAGCAGTCGTCGTGCCGAGCTGGAAAATGAACTGGCCATAGTCAGTGCACCGATTTTTCTTGCCGATGCAGCGTATGAGCGGGCTAACCTCCTGGTGGGTGAAGTCGACAAGGTGATCCGCCAGAACCTGTCTGAAAAATTGCTCAATAAAAGCCCGACCCCGTTATGGCCAGGGCGTTGGGGAGACGCGCTGAGCGAACTGAAACAGTATGCCGGCGTGTTAGGACAGCAGTTTCACGCCGTCAGGCAAGATCCGCAACAAGCCCGAGATATGAGTGCATCCATTACCCCGTTTCTGGTGTTCATGGTGTTGGCTCTGCTGACCATGCTGCTGATACAGCCTTGGGTGATCAACCGGCTGGACAGGTTTAGCCATAACCTGACCAAGAAAAGCCAGATTCTGATCTGCAATGTATTCTCAACATTACTGAGGCTGTTCTTTCCTTTGCTCACCGCGTTCCTGTTAGTGGTGGCAATCGGCCAGCTGAAGTTGCCTTTACCGGCTGTGAAAGCAACGATCAGCGCGCTGGCGGGCGCGGCTGTGTATATTGTTGTCAGCCATTGGCTGGGGTTTCTGATATTCCGCCCCAAGGCAGCAGAGCAGCGAATTATCCATCTTGATGACGCTTCAGCCCGGCGTGGCATGCGGATCTGCCAGCTGCTCGGGGTTTTTCTCGGTCTGATTATCCTTTTGACGGCAGTCAAAACGGATCATGCCTTTTCAGCGGCCAGTTCAGCATTTTTGACCTTGCCTATAATCGTGTTCGGCAGCTGGTTAATGTGGCAACTGGCGAAAGTATTAAGCAAGGCCGCCAAGAAAGCCGATGAGACCGATGAGCAAAGCGAGCAGGCCAACCATGTCAGTCGTGGCGCACTTAACGCGCTGGTCTGGCTGATGAAGGCGTCCAGTATTCTCAGTGTCGTCTTTGTCTGCGTGGGCTACGACAGCCTGGCGCGGCAGGCCATCATACCTATGGTGATGTCCATTGCGCTGATTGCTTTTGCCATGGTCATTTACTACGGCCTGCTGAATGTCATTACCCGGATCCTGGGAGGTGACAATGAGCAAGACACAGAAGTGAGTGTCAGCGAGGGGCTGTTACCCATAGTGCTGATTGTCATTATGTTCATGCTGTTTGCTCCAATGCTGGCACTCACATGGGGCGCCCGGCTCACCGATATCGCAGAAATCTGGCGGCTGTTATCCGATGGCGTTGAGCTGGGAGATGTCCGCATTTCTCTGGACGTTATTATAATGTTTCTGGTGGTGGTGTTTGCCGGTGTGCTGCTCACGCGATGGATTCAGCACGTCATGCGTCATTCCGTGCTGCCAAAAACCAAGACCGATCCCGGTGCGCAAACGGCCATTGTGACAGGCCTGGGTTATGTGGGTTATACCTTGGCCATCATTATTGCCGTGTCAGCGGCGGGTCTGAATTTATCCAGCCTGGCAGTGGTGGCTGGGGCATTGTCGGTCGGTATCGGTTTTGGCTTGCAGACCATAGTGTCGAATTTTGTGTCCGGCATTATTCTGCTGATCGAGCGGCCGATCAAAGAGGGAGACTGGATTGAAGTGTCCGGTTATTCGGGCTTTGTCCGTAAGATAGCCGTCCGATCAACGCGAATCGAAACCTTTGATCTGCAGGATGTGGTGGTGCCCAACTCGGATCTGATCGCCGGTATCGTGAAAAATATGACCCTGCGATCCGACCATGGCCGGCTGATAGTCCCGGTTGGTGTGGCCTACGGCAGCGATCTCAATATCGTCAAGCAAGTGTTGATGGCTGCGGCCAAAAAGCATGGCATGATCCTCAGTTATCCCGAACCTACCGTTGTCTTCACCGAGATGGCCGACAGCGCTTTGCTGTTCGAGCTTCGCTGCTTTGTCCGCGACATCAAACTGTACATGATTATCAAATCCGAACTTTTGTTCGACATTTATCAAGCGCTGACTGATCAGGGCGTCAGTATCCCATTCCCACAACGTGATGTGAGTATCAAAGGGCTGGAAAAGTTACTGAAGGCATGGGAAGAGAGAAAAGCGCAATCGGGTGACTGAGCGATGAGCCTCGCGCGTTGCACCGAAGATCTGAATGCATTTGCCTAACAAAGGATTGTATGACGATAGCGCAATCATAATAATGACAGCCATTGTTCTTTGCTATGGCTTTGCTTTTTATGATGACTCCGTCCGCTTTCTTTCAGCCGCTGCGCTCAGTCACTTTGCCCGGATGTGGCACTGAAGTGTTACTGGCCGGGTTTGATCTGCACCATTACTCGCCGTCCCTGTTCAACCAGCTTGGCGTCAAGATGCCTGACGCAATAAGCCGGGCGGTGCCCAAGCGGCAGGCGGAATTTCTGGCCGGCCGTTATCTGGCACAGCAACTGCTGACAGAGCGGGGAATCGCACCGGTTGAGATAGCGGTTGGCGACAACCGTGCACCTGTCTGGCCGCAGGGGCTGACCGGCAGCATCAGCCATCATGACCAGCTGGCAGCCTGCGTGATTTGTCCCCGGCACCATGAGCAGGCCGGTGTCGGTTTAGATATTGAACTACCCGTTAATGCGGATATTGTGCCGGGCATGCAAGGGATGGTCGTCAATGAGCAGGAGCTGGCCAGGCTGGAAACCGATGAACAAAATGCAATCTGGCTGATGACCCTGATGTTTTCCGCCAAAGAAAGCATTTTTAAAGCCTTATACCCGCAAGTTCAGCGCTATTTCGATTTTCTGGATGTCTCGTTTCTGGGGATGGACGATCAGTGGCTGTACTTTGAGTTGAACACAGAGCTGGCCGGGTCTTTGCCTTCCGGTCGACAGGGAAAGGTGTATTACACCAGAATGGGAGAGTCTGTGCTCACGTTTACCCGTTCTGAGTATTTTACTGATAATAATTATCATTATTGAGTTTGCGCCGGTCGGCAGTTACAATCGCTTTTTTTTTTGTGAATGGATCGTGTCGTCATGGACAGCAACACGCTGAATGCAAAGTCAGTGTTAAGGCTTGCGCTGCTTATTAATATGCTCTCGGTCGGTACCCTGATGATGGTGATGCCGCTGGGGCCCGATTTAGTCCGGGATATTGGTTTGCAAGGTGAGCACATCGGATACATCAGTGGGGGAGCGACGTTCGGCTCCGCAATCATTGGTTTTTTCCTTGCCCCGGTATTGGATCGCTATGACAGACGGGCGGCACTGACACTGTTTCTTCTGCTGCGCTCAGTGCTGATTGCGCTGTGCGGGCTGGCAACCACGCCGGAACAACTGCTGTTGATGTTTATTGCTGCAGGCTGTTTCTCGGGCCCGCTCAGTGGATTGATCATGGCCTCCGTCCTTGATGTGACCAAAGTGGCGGAGCGGGGCAGGGCAATGGCCTTTGTTGCCAGCGGGTTTTCGCTGGCGGCGATCATTATTGTCCCGGCTTCTTTGCTGCTGGCGCAGTGGCTGAACTGGCAGATGACTTTCTTTTTCTTTGGTGGCATGGGCCTGATACTGGCCGTCGCGGTAAGGATCTGTATGCCGTCGCTGGTGCCACAGCAACAAATGCCCGGAAGCCCGGTCGCACTATCGGCAGGGCTGTCCGGGATGATTGGGTCAACGCCGTTTCTGCTGGCGATGGCGATGATGGGGATCAGCCTGTTCGGGCATTTCCTGCTGGTGCCGAACCTGTCGGCTTATTTCCAGTTCAACCTCGGTTTCCCGCGTGACGAAATCAGTTACTTGTACTTGCTGGGCGGGATCATGAGCATACTGGCGATGCGATACAGTGGCAGGATGATGGATAAGGGCTCAGGTCAAACGGCCTTGTTTGGTCTCTGTGCGATTGTGGCGGCTGTGGTGTACTACGGCTTTGTCAGCGACAGTTCGGACAAATGGGTCTATCTGATTTTTATGATTCTGATGGCCTCCAGCTCGGCGCGCAGTGCGGTGCTGGCGGCATTCACCTCAAGGGTGCCTCCTCCGCAGTATCGGGCGGCCTTCATGACCTATCAGTCGACTGTCTCGAACCTGGCTGCCGGTGCCGCCAGCATCATGGGTTCGGTATACCTGACATCCGGCCCGGCGCATCAACTGCTGGGGCTGGATACGCTGGCAACGGCCACTATAGTCAGCGCGATTGCCGTGCCATTGCTGGTCTGCTGGTTTATCCCTTCGCTCAAGCAGGCTCAGGTTTCACAACAGGCTCCGGGTTAATCCCGGAGTTTTTTATCTCTTTTATTCTCCCCGCCAATACCCCCTCAAGTGCATATAAAAACATCATTTTTATAAGTAATCAGTCTCAGTCTTTCCGTTGCACTTGAACGCGAATAAAAAAAGTTATCAATTCGATTGAACTTTTATTGACGTTGATAATAACAATAATTATCATTTGCGCCATTGTTATTAATGGAGTGTTGAAATGTTTCAGCAACAAGGAGATAGTGTGATCAAGTTAACTCGTTTGAACCGGGCTTTATGTGTTGTCGGTATGGTCTCTTCATTTACGGCGATGGCCGAAGTGGCCAACAAAGAAGTGATGGTGGTGACGGCGAGTCAGACGGAGCACCCTGAATTAACGGCTCCTGCTTCTGTGTCTTATATCACGCGTGAAGAACTGGATAACCTGGTGGTCAATGATGTCGGCGAAGCGATCAAAAAGCTGCCGGGTATCAACATCAATCCAGGCACCTCATACGGCCGGAATGAAATCAAAATCCGCGGTCTGGGCGCAGACTACACCTTGCTGCTGATCAATGGCCGCCGCATTAACTCACGTGATGGTCTGCTCAGCGCCTACGGCAACGACTTTGACCTGTCCAGCATTCCGATGTCCGCGGTTGAGCGGATTGAAGTGATCCGCGGCCCGATGTCATCCCTGTACGGTGCGGATGCACTGGGCGGCGTGGTGAACGTTATCCTGCGCAAACCCACCGAGGAAACGCAGGGCTCTGTCGGTTACCAGTTTGACGGTATCACCGAAGGCTCAGGCGGCGACACCCATAAACTCAATGCTTATGTCAGCGGTGCGCTGATCCCGGAAACCCTGCTCGGTAACCTGATTGTTGAAAAAAGCGATCGTGATGCCTGGCGCACGGATAAATCGGTCAACCCGGATACCGATGTGCTGGAAGAGCGCGACGAGCTGAACCTGTACTCCAACCTGAAGTGGCTGGTGAACGAGCAGCAGGATATCGATCTGGATTTGATCTACAGCAAAGATGATCGTGATGCAGACTGGAACAATTATGGGACTGCGGCGAACAACGTGCAGGAGATGGCGCGTTATAACGTTGCGCTGACCCATTACGGTTACTGGGCCAACTTTGATTCCCGTCTGCGTTACAACCTGGATAAGTCTGAGCTGAGAGACGATTCAGAACTGAACGGCGCGGTTGGTAATATTGATCAAACCAATAATACCGTGGACGGGCAGCTGTCCGGCTACCTGGGTGATCACCTGCTGACCGGCGGCGCGGAATACCGGGATACCAAGGTGAAGAATAACCTGACTCTGAACACGGATTCCGTGAACTACAGCCAGGCGGCCGTTTACCTGCAGGACGAGTTCTCACTGGGCAATCTGGCCCTGACCCTGAGTGGCCGTTATGACGATCATGAAGTGTACGGGGGTGAGTTCAGCCCGCGTGCCTATGCAGTTTATAAAATCAGCGACAGCTGGGTCGTCAAAGGGGGCGTGGGTAAAGCTTTCAAAGCACCGGGCCTGAACCAGTACAGTGACTCTTACTCAGTCCTGGCCTGCCGTGGTAAATGTAGCGTGGTCGGTAACCCGGATCTGAAAGCAGAAACCTCGCTGAGCTATGAGCTGGGCACCAGCTATGAAGCCGCTCGCTGGGGTGCCGGTCTGACATTGTTCCAGAACGACATTGACGACATGATTCAGGCTGAAAACTGGGACCGCGTCAGCACCGAGCTGAGCTACTTCAATGTGGCGGAAGCGGAAGTGAAAGGCGTGGAAACCATGGCCTGGGTGGATATCACAGACACTGTAAGCCTGTCGGCGAACTACATGTACACCAGTGCCGAAGATAAAGACACCAAAAAGGATCTGATCCTGTCGCCAAACCATACTGCCAATGTCCAGCTTGACTGGCAGGCACTGGAAAACCTGTACGCGTACACTTCGTATCAGTACACAGGCTCTCAGTATGTCCGTTCAGGTCAGAAACTGTCGGCATACGGCACTATGGATCTGGGCGCCCGTTACGAAGCCATTGAGAATCTGAATCTCAAACTGGGTGTCACTAACCTGACCAACGAAGAGCGCGACGAAGCCGCGACAAAACTTGATTACATCCTGAAAGCCCGCAGCGTCTATGCCGGCGTGTCATACGACTTCTGATAACAACATCAGTCAGGACCACCTGACAGCAAAAGAGCCAATGTCCATTGGCTCTTTTTTCCCTGCAAAAGCAATGTGATGTCACTTTCTAACAATTAAAGCCCTAACGAATTAACACTCAATCAGCCAGTTTGCGATGCGTCATAAGCTGCACATATTCTTGCGTAAAAAGGGAGTTGTGACATGCAACATACTCAAAGTGAGAATCCAATACTGAATCCGGTATTCTCACCGAATAGTGATCTTTTCTTCTCGTCTGTGTACCGAACAGTCAGAGGTAAAGGGATTAGCCAAATTATCACCACACCTGCCATTCACGGTGAGCACAGCCAGAGTGAATTCCAGCAGGTCATACAACAGAAATTCGCCGAAGAAAAAGCCAAAGGCGTTGACAACCCCATTCTGATCGGCTCGATTCCGTTTGATGTTTCTGAGCCCTCCTGCCTGTATATTCCCGAATCTGTCGAAGTGACCGAGCACAAACCGGACACCTTTGGCGAGTTCAGCGGGATGTCAGCCAGCAAACCTTTGCAGGTGTTAGCCAGGCGCAGTGAACCGGAAGAGTCTGTGTTCAAGCAGGCCGTCGCGCAGGCGGTGGAAAAATTTCAGCGCACCCAACTGGAAAAAGCCGTGTTGTCACGGGTGCTCAATATTGAGCTGAGCGATGACATATCAGCCAATGATATTCTGGCCCGCCTGATCAAACAAAACCCGACCGGCTTCCATTTCGCCATTCCGCAACAGGATCAGTCGGTGTTGCTGGGCGCCAGCCCTGAGCTGCTGATCCGCCAGGAAGGGCTGCAGATTCTGTCCAATCCGCTGGCGGGCTCGGCGAAGCGTCAGGCCAGTGCGGACGCCGATCGGCAAGTCAGCGAAGCGCTGCTGCAATCGGTCAAAGACAGGTATGAACACCGTCTGGTGATCGATGAAATTGCCCAGCAACTCAAGCCTTACTGCCGTGAGCTGGATGTACCTGCCGGTCCGTCTTTGATCAACACCCCGACCATGTGGCATCTGTCGACCCGGATTGAAGGCCAGCTCAACACGCCGGAAAATCAAACGGCGCAGTCAGAAACGTCAGCTTATAACGTGCTGCAGTTGGCGTGCCTGCTGCACCCAACCCCTGCGGTCTGCGGCTTTCCGTTCAACCTGTCACGTGATGCGATCAAAGAGCTGGAAGGCTACGAGCGCGGCATGTTTACCGGCATGGTGGGCTGGTGCGATTCGCAGGGCAATGGCGAATGGGCGGTCACTATCCGTTGCGGTAAAGTGCGCGAGAAATCCGTTCGCTTGTTCGCCGGGGCCGGTATCGTCGACGCCTCCTGCCCGCAGGCCGAATGGGCGGAAACCGAAGCCAAGCTGGGCACTATGCTCAACGCCTTCGGGCTGGGCGAGCAGGGGGTAGCATGAGTATTGCCTTTACGCCCTGGCCGCCGGCGTTTGCCGATCAGTACCGCCGGAAAGGCTATTGGACCGATGTGCCGATGACCGACATCCTGACGCGCCACCTGGAAGAACGAGGCGATCACTGGGCGCTGATGTGCGGTGAACGCAGCTGGACCTATCGCCAGCTTGAGCAGGATGCCGAGCGGCTGGCGGCATCCCTGCTGCGACTGGGGGTGAAACCCGGTGAGACCGCACTGGTGCATCTGCCCAATGTGGCAGAGTTCTACATTGTTTTCTTTGCTCTGATGAAACTGGGCGTGGTGCCGGTGAATGCCTTGTTCAGCCATAACCGGCATGAACTGACCGCCTATGCCGAGCAGATCCGGCCGACACTGGCGATCGTCTCGGCCTGCCACAGTTTATTTGCGGATGGTGAGTTTGCCCAGGCGCTGAGCCAGCAGGTGCCTTCACTCAGGCACTGGCTGGTCGATGGCGATGCCGGTTTCGGCGACTCGTTAGCCGCGGCTATAGCAGCAGGTACACCGTCGCAGAGCCGCGCTCTTAATGCTCAGGCTGCCGAGGATCTGAGCTGGCCGGATCTGTCGGCCTCTGAGGTGGCTTTTTTCCAGCTGTCCGGCGGCAGTACCGGCACCCCGAAACTGATCCCCCGTACCCATAACGACTATTACTACAGCGTCCGTGCCAGTGCAGACATCTGCCAGCTGGATAGCGACACGGTTTTCCTGTGCGCGCTACCGGCGCCGCATAACTTTACCCTGAGCTCACCGGGCGCGCTGGGCGTGTTTTACGCCGGTGGTGCTGTGGTGCTGGCGGCAGAGCCCAGCCCGATGACCTGCTTCCCGCTGATCCAGCGTCACCAGGTCACCATGACCTCTCTGGTGCCACCGGCTGTCACCCTGTGGCTGCAGGCGGCCGCGGATGATCGCTCGGCGCTGGACAGTCTGCAATGGCTGCAGGTCGGCGGCGCCCGGCTCGGGGAAAGCCTTGCCCGTCGTATTGAGCCCGAACTGGGCTGCCGTTTGCAGCAGGTGTTCGGCATGGCCGAAGGCCTGGTCAACTACACCCGCTTTGACGACAGCGAGTGGCATGTGCTGAATACCCAGGGACGCCCGATCAGCGACGATGACGAAGTGCGGATCGTGGATGAAGACGGCCAGGATGTCCCGCGCGGTACCCCCGGCGCGCTGCTGACCCGCGGCCCTTATACCTTCCGTGGCTATTACAACAGCCCGGAGCACAATCGCGTCGCGTTTGATCAGGACGGTTTCTACCGCTCCGGCGATGTGGTGGTGATGACCGAAGACGGCTATCTGATGGTGGTCGGCCGCGACAAAGATCAGATCAACCGCGGCGGCGAAAAAGTGGCGGCGGAAGAGATCGAAAACCAGCTGCTGGCTCTGCCGGAAATCACTCAGGCGGCGCTGGTTGCCATGCCCGATGAGGTGATGGGCGAGAAAAGCTGCGCCTTTATTGTCACCACAAATCCCAAGCTGAAAACCCTCAGTATCCGAAAGCACCTGCGGACGTGCGGCATCGCCGACTACAAGCTGCCGGACCGGATCGAGAAACTCGACGCCTTACCCATGACGCACGTCGGCAAAATTGACAAAAAAGCCCTGCGTCAGCTCATTGCCAACCAGGTTCAAGCCCAGTCACAGCCTCAGCCAGAAAAGGACGTTTTATCATGACTATTCCAGCATTACCGACTTATACCATGCCTGCTGCCGAGGCCTTTCCTGCTAACAAAGTGTCGTGGGCCTTTGAGCCGCAAAAAGCGGCGTTTCTGATCCACGACATGCAGGAGTACTTCGTCAGTTTCTATGAGCGTGACAGCGCCCTGATGCAGACCCTGCTCAGCAATCTGGTGGCCCTGAAAGCCTTCTGTAAAGCCAACGGCATTCCGGTGATCTACACCGCCCAGCCCAAAGAGCAGAACATGGCAGACCGGGCCTTGCTGAACGACATGTGGGGGCCGGGCCTGAACAAATCTCCTGAGCTGCAACAAGTGGTTGCGGCGCTGGCGCCGGAAGCGGGCGATACCGTGCTCGACAAATGGCGTTATTCGGCGTTTCAGCGCTCGCCGCTGGAACACATGCTCAAAGAGCTGGGCCGTGATCAGCTGCTGATCGGCGGTATTTACGGCCACATTGGCTGCCTGATGACGGCGGTGGACGCCTTTATGCGCGACATCAAGCCTTTCATGATCGGCGATGCGATTGCCGATTTCTCACTGGAAGAGCATGAAATGGCGCTCAGGTATGTCGCCGGTCGTGCCGGTATGGTGGTCTCGACCGCTTCGCTGATCGGCACAGCTCAGCGGGCTGGCTCACCGCACAGCGAGTTGCCGGAAGTGCTGACCCGCAGCGGCTTGCTGGCTCGCATTGCCAGGCTGGTGGAAGAAGAGGAAGACGAGTTTGATCCTGAGGAGAACCTGATCGACTACGGCCTGGATTCGGTGCAGATCATGTCATTGATCACCGAATGGCGTAAGCACGGGGTGGTGATGAATTTTGTCCAGCTGGCAGAAACCCCGACCTTTAATCACTGGTGGGGCTTACTGGAACAAGCGCTGGACAATGTGAACAAGGAGGTGCAGGGATGACAGCACTCAATACTGCTCAGCACGGGTTGTGGCTGGGGCATACCCTCAACGAAGACAAGGCGTTGTTTAACACCGCCGAATGTATTGTGTTTGACGGCAAAGTGGATGCCGGCAAACTGGAGATTGCTGTGCGCCAGGCGGTGGTGGAAAGCGAGTGCCTGTCCTGTTATTACCGCAGCGAGAACGAGCAGCCTTATCGGGTTGCTGCTTCAGAGCCTGTGGCGTTTGCGGTGGTGGATCTCGAACCGTGCGGTGGACAGGACGCCGAGCTCGCGGCAGTGCGCCGCTGGGCCGAGCAGGATATGACGCAGGCGTTCGATCTTGAGCAGCAGTTGCCCGGCCGCTTTGCCCTGCTGCGCGGCGGGCAGCAGGATTATCTCTATAACTGCGTCCACCATATCGCGCTGGATGGCTTCGGCACCACCCTGGTCTTCCAGCGGATCGCCGAGATTTATTCTCTGCTGGTACAGGGTGTGCCGGTCACGCCGTCGCCGTTCGGATCGTTTCAGGCGGTGCTGGATGAAGATCAGCAGTGTCGCGACTCAGGCGCCTATGACAAAGCCCGCCAGTTCTGGCTCGAGACCCTGGCCGGCAATACTGCTCCTTCATCGTACAGCCGTGATGTGGCGCCGATTGCGGCCCGCTTTCACCGCCAGAGCAGCACCTTCAGCGACAGCCTCTGGCAGCAGTGCCAGAGCCTGGCCGAACAGCATCAGCTGACCTGGGTCGATGTTTTCCTCGCCGCGCTCTGCACCCATCTGCGTCACTACAGCGACACCGAGCAGGTGGTGCTGGGCATGATGGTGATGAACCGCCTGGGCTCTAAATCGCTGACCGTACCCAGCATGCAGATGAACATAGTGCCGCTGGTGGTCGAGGTGTGCGGCGACGACGATCTGCTGACTGTGGCGCGCAAAGTGGCGGCGCACAAAAAGAAAATGCGCCGTTTCCAGCACTACCGCTATGAAGATCTGCGCCGTGATCTGAACCGGGTCGGCGGCAGTCAGCGTCTGTACGGCGCGCTGATCAACATCATGCCGTTCGATCATCCGCTGCAGTACGCCAATCTGGCAGCCGATACCCTAAATCTCAGCGCGGGCCCGGTGGAAGATCTGACCATCGAGCTGCACAGTAAATCGGAAGGGCTGCCGGTGGTGGACTTTGATGCCAACCCGGCGGTGTACGAGCAAGGCGAGCTGGCGAATCTGCAACAGGAACTGCTGAGCCTGCTGGCGAACTGGTTAGCGGCACCGGGCCAGAGCACAGACACTCTGCTGTGTAGCTTGCATGCCAAGGCGCGACTGGACGCCATGATTCAAGGTGAAAAACACGGGCAGACTGAAGTGACTTCAGTGCTGGCCGCAATCCGTTGCCATGCCGCTCAGCAGCCGGACACGATTGCGCTTGAGCAGGACGGCATGTCGCTGACCTACCAGAGCCTGATAGAAAAAGCCGATGCTGTTGCCAGCGCCTTGCTGGCACAGGGCGTTCAGCCGGGGGAAAAAGTCGGGGTGGCGCTGAGTCGCTCTCTGCCGTGTATCACCACTGTACTGGGTGTGATGCTGAGCGGCGCGGTCTATGTGCCGCTGGATCCTGAGCAGCCGATTGAGCGTCAGAGCAGCATCGTCAGTCAGGCCGGGATCCGCACCCTGATCACGGAAGCCCAGCACCAGCACCGTCTGTCGGTGCTGCCGGTCACGATTCAGCTGGCCGGTCATCTGCATGCGGCGCCTGTGGCTTTGCCGGATACGACAAGCTCGGATCTGGCCTACATCATGTTCACCTCCGGCTCGACCGGACAGCCAAAAGGCGTGGCCATCAGCCATCATGCGATGAATCACTTCGTGGCCGCCGCTGCCATCCGGTATGACATCAACGCGAGCGATCGGGTGTTGCAGTTTGCGCCGTTTAACTTCGATGCCAGCATTGAAGAAATCTTCGTCACCTTAAGTCAGGGCGCCACGCTGGTACTGCGGACCGATGCCATGCTGGAGTCGATGGCAAGCTTTTCTGACTCGGTGCAAGCCGCCGGGATCAGCCTGCTGGATCTGCCGACCGCGTTCTGGAACGAATGGGTGGTCAGCCTGCAGGCGGGCACAGCTACGCTGCCGAACACGCTCAAAGGCGTGATTATCGGCGGTGAAGCCGTGTACCCCGAGCCGCTGGCCCAGTGGCAGAAAGTGGTTGAGCAGGCCGGTATCGCGAACGGCGTGCGTCTGTTTAACACTTATGGCCCGACGGAAACCACGGTAGTGGCCACCTGCAGCGAGCTGCAGAATTTTCACGGTGAGCACAGCCAGTTACCGATTGGCCTGCCGCTGCCCGGGGTTGAAGCTCTGGTGCTGGATGCGCAGTCCCGTCCGGCGAGCTCAGGTGAGCTGGTTATTCTGGGTGACACCCTGGCGGACGGTTATCTGGGACAGACCCATCCGGCCTTTACCAGCCTGCAGGTGGGTGATGAACAGCGCCGGGCTTATCGCACCGGCGATCGGGTCACTCTGACGGATGGGCAGCTGATTTATCTGGGGCGTATTGATAACGAGTTCAAAATCAGTGGTTACCGCATTCAGCCGGGCGAAGTGGAATCCCATCTGCTGGCTCTGGACGGGATCGACGAAGCCTGCGTACAGGGCATGGTGTTCGACAACGGTATCCGCCGTCTGGTGGCCTTTGTCGCTGGTGAAGGGCACGAAAGTCTTGATGCCCTGAGCATCAAGAAAGCCCTGCAGGCCAGCCTGCCTCCGGCCATGATCCCGACCGATTTCCGCTTTTTTGCCAGCCTGCCGAAAACCGGCAGCAACAAGGTGGATCGCAAAGCCTTACTGGCCGGTTATCAGAATGACAGCGGCGAGCAGGTGCTGGCCAGCGAAACCGAAAGCCGGGTCGGCACTGTCTGGCAGCAGATCCTCGGGGTCAGCGCGATTCAGTCGCAGGATAATTTCTTTGAGCTGGGCGGACAGTCCTTGCAGACCATTCAGATTGTGAACCGTCTGGGCGCGGAGTTTGAGGTCAGCATCAAGGTGTCCGATGTGTTTGACCGCCCGGTACTGAGTGATTTCTGCCGCTATCTCGATGAGATGCAGCAACAGAGCGAAGACGAAGTGGAGATGGTGTGGTGATGGCAGCGCAGCAGCAAACAGCAATGACCTTCAGCGGTCAGTTCGAGAACAAAGTGGTCTGGGTGACAGGTGCCGCTCGTGGCATCGGGCACGCGGTCGCCATGAGCTTCCACCAGCTGGGCTCTCAGGTTATCGGCCTGGATATAGATTTCAGCGCCGCACGTGAAGCGGGCACTGAACACCCGTTTGCCACCTATGAGGTGGATATCAGCAACCCGGATGCAGTCAGAGAAGTGGCGCAGAGGATTCTGGCTGCCTTCCCTGTGATTGATGTGCTGGCGAATGTCGCCGGGATTTTGCGGATGGGCCAGACTGAGGAGCTGTCAGTGGATGACTGGCACACCTGCCTTAACGTCAACGCTTCCGGTGTGTTTTACCTGCTGCAGCAGGTGATCCCTGTGTTTAAGCAGCAGCGTCACGGCGCTGTGGTGACGGTCAGCTCTAATGCGGCGCACGTTCCGCGCCAGCACATGACCGCTTATTGCGCGTCCAAGGCGGCGCTGAGCAGCCTGGCCAATTGCGCTGCCCTGGAGCTGGCTCCTTATGGCGTGCGCTGCAACCTGGTGTCACCGGGTTCGACCGATACCCAGATGCAGCGCTCACTGTGGCACAGCGAGGATGCCGAGCAGCGCACTATTGCCGGTTTCCCCGAGCAGTTCAAGCTGGGCATTCCGCTTGGCAAAATCGCTCAGCCACAGGAAATCGCTCAGGTTGTGGTGTTCCTGGCCTCCGATCTGGCCAGCCATGTCACCATGCAGGATATCGTGGTGGACGGCGGGGCCATTCTCAACGCCTGAGCAGGCGCCCAACAGTGAAACAGGAAAACACAATGACAGACATGATTTCATTTTTGGCGGATCTTGAGCGCAAAGGCGTCCGGCTGGCACTGAACGAGAAAGGTCAGCTGATTTCTCAGTGCAGCAAGCAGGCACTGACGCCGCAAATCGGACAGCAGATCCGCGACAACAAAGACGCCATCATCCGTTGCCTGAGCGCCCGCCAGGCCTATGAGCAACCCATTCCGGTACAACAGGCGGCCTCCGGGCCGCTTTCTTTCTCGCAAAGCGGCCTGTGGTTTATTGAGCAATATGAAGACAACTCGCACCTGTACAACATGCCGGTGCATTTTCGTCTCACCGGCAAGCTGGATGTCGGCGCGCTGGAATACGCCTTCTCGGCACTGGCACAAAAGCATGCCAGCCTGCGAACCCGCTTTCTGCGCAACAGCCAGGGCAAAGGCGAGCAGCATATCGCGCCGCAGACTGAGCTGACGGTGATTCACCATGACTTGTCCCATCTCGACAAAGCGGCGCGCGAGCAGGCACTGCTGAAAATGGTCGAAGAGGACATTTACCGGCCGTTTGATCTGGAACAGGGCGGGCTGACCCGGGTCGAACTGGTCAGGCTGGGAGAGGAAGAGCATCTGCTGATGCTGACCCAGCACCACATTATTTCAGACGGCTGGTCGGTAAAAAACATGTTTGCCGATTTCAAGCAGGCTTTTCTGGCCTATCAGAATAACCAGCAGCAGCCGGTCAAACCGACAGCCGTCAACTATATCGATTACGCCCACTGGCTCAACTCTCCGGCTTTTCGTGACTATCACGAAGAGTTTCGTCCGTTCTGGGTCGAGCGCCTGAAAGGCATCCCGGAAGTGCATGCCCTGCCGCTGGATAAACCGCGTCCGGCCAGTCACAACAATGACGGTGCGCTGGTGTTCTCTGAAATCTCCCTGCCGAAGTGGCAGCAGTTTCAGCGTTTGTGTCAGCAGAACAGCTGCTCTTATTTTATCGGCCTGCATGCGGTGTTCTCGCTGCTGATGGCCCGTCTGGGTGGCGATAAGGATGTGGTGATCGGGACACCGCTGGCCTACCGTGAGCGCGCCGATATCGAAGATGTGGTGGGCTTTTTCGTCAATACCATAGTGCTGCGCACTCAGCTTGATGAGCACCTGAGCTTTGCCGATTACCTGCGTTACTGCCGTGAGCAGGATCTGGCGGCGTTTGATCATCAGTTGTTCCGCTTTGAATCGCTGAGCGAAGCGATCGGGGCCGACCGGACCACAGCCCTGAACCCGATCTTCCAGATCATGCTGGTCTATCAGGCCAAGGTAGATTTTAACGATCTGATCCCCGGCTGTGGCGCGGTGGAAGAGCCCTCGCCGGTACTGCCGGCAAAAACCGATTTGTCACTGAAAGTCACCGAGCTGGTGGACGGCGTCCGGCTGGAATGGCTCTACAGCAAAGGGGTGTTTGAACACCAGACCGTGGCCCGCTTTGCAGACATGTTCCTGAAATTGCTGGACGGCATTCTGGCCGCGCCTCTGGCCAATGTGATGCAGTTGCCTGTGGTGGATGAAGCGCATCAGGCCAGCATCGCTCAGGCACTGGCAGGTTTGCCGGCCCGCGCCGATGCCCCGCTGCTGATCCATCAGCAGGTGAGCCGTCATGCGGCAGAGTGTCCGGCTCAGCTGGCCGTGACCGGATTGGACCGGACCCTGAGCTATCAGGAGCTGGAGCAGGCGGCGAACCGGCTGGCGCATTATTTGCTGGCTCAGCAGTCGCACAGCGAAGCTCAGCCTGCGGAGCACAAAATTGGCGTGGTCGCCAGCCGGACCACTCAGTATGCGGTGGCGGCACTGGCGGCCTGGAAAGCTGGCATGAGCTATGTGCCGCTCGATCCTGCCTATCCGACTGCCCGGCTGCAGCACCTGGTCGATGACGCGCAACTGACCCTGATCATTGCCCCGGACGCGCAGTTTGCGGAGTCCCATGGCGCGCTGACAGGGAGCAAAGTGATTAATGTCACAGCGCCGTCCATGGCTGAGCAACTGTCCCTGCTGCCGGAGACCCCGCCTGCCGTGACAGTCAGCGCGGACGATCTGGCCTATGTGATTTATACCTCGGGCTCGACCGGTCTGCCGAAAGGGGTGGAAGTCGAACACGGCGCGTTTGTCAATGTGCTGACCGATCATACTGCCCGCTTGGTGCTGACCGCAGACAGCGTGATGTTTAACCCTATGTCGCTGGCTTTTGATGCCGGGAACATGACGGCCATTCTGCCGCTGTTTGCCGGATCGCAGCTGGTGCTCGGCGAGCCGGATGACACCTTGCTCGATCAGGCCGAGGCACACGGCGCCACGCATATGATCAGCTCGACTGCGCTGTTTGCCGCTATGGCCCCCCGACCGCTGAGCTCGCTCAACACAGTCGCGTTTGGCGGCGAAGCCTGTCCGGCCACCCTGGCGGCCAGCTGGCAGGGCAAACTGCGCCTGCTCAACATGTATGGCCCGACTGAATTTACCGTCACCGCGCTGGTCAAAGAGCTGCAGCCCGGGGAGCCGGTGACTATCGGCCATCCGGTCGATAATACCCAGGCGCTGATCCTCGATGCGCAGGGCCAGCTGTGCCCTGTGGGGGTTGCCGGTGAGCTGTGTCTGGCCGGTCTGGGTCTGGCGCGGGGCTACCTGAACCAGCCTGAACTGACGGCCAAAGTTTTTGTGACCGTGGAAATTGCCGGACAGACGGTGCGCTGCTATCGCACTGGCGATAAGGCGCGCTGGCTCAATAACGGCGAGGTGGAATACCTGGGGCGGATAGATCAGCAGGTCAAACTGCGCGGTTACCGGATTGAGCTGGCCGAGATTGAAAGTCAGATCGCCAAAGTGGCGCCGCAGCTGCATCAGGTGCGGGTGATTGTCGCCGGTGAAGGCGCGCAGCGCCAGCTGGTGGCCTATGCCACCGCGGAAACCTCATCTGTGGTGGCTCAGCAGCAGCCGAATCCGGGCCAGATCCTGTCCGCCGCGGCCCGCATTCTGCCGGAATACATGGTGCCGGCAGAGCTGCTGGTGCTCGAGGAGCTGCCGCTGACCGTCAACGGCAAGCTGGATATCAGCCGCCTGCCGGCCCGCCAGCGGGTGACGGGTGAAGGTGCTCAGCCGGAAACGGAGACGGAAGCCCAGGTGCTGGCGATCTGGCGCGAGGTGCTCAATACCGAACTGGGCGTGGAAGATGATTTCTTCCGCCTCGGTGGCGATTCGATCCTGAGTATCCAGCTCAATACCCGCCTGCGCGATGCCGGTTTTGCCTGTACCGTCAAAGATGTGTTTGAAGCCAAGACGGTACGTAAACTGTGCCGCACCCTGGCTGCGCATGCTGAGACGGAGCGGGCGGTCGATGCTGAGCAGGGCCAGCTGTCCGGCACCTTTGACTTGCATCCGATCCAGCGCTGGTTCGATGCCCAGCCTTTCGCCCGTCCGGCGCACTGGAATCAGGCGGTGGTACTGGCGATTCCGGATCTGGATACGGCCCGCCTGACGGACATGATGAGCCGCTTGCTGGCCCATCATGACGCCTTGCGCCTGCGGGTCACGGAAGAGGATGGCGTGCGCCGTCAGCGTTATCAGGCCTCTGTCACTGTGCCTGAGCTGACAGAGCTGGATGCGGCAGCCATGACGCAAGATGAGCTTTATGATGCCCTGACCGCGCTGCAGTCGCAGTTTGATCTCGAGCACGGGCCTGTCATGGCCTGGGCGCGGATCCGCCATCTGCCGGGTGAGGAGGGCGCGACGTCTCAGACCGGTCTGTTTGTGGCGCTGCACCACTGGGTGGTGGATGCGGTGTCCTGGCGGATCCTGGCTGACGATCTGCAGCGGTTGTCGCAAGGGCTGCCGCTGGCAGATAAAACCTCCAGTTACCGTCAGTGGGGCGAGGCGCTGAAGGACTATGCCGATAATCATCCGGCGCAGTTTGACTACTGGTACAGCCAGCTCGAGAGCGCCCGTAATGGCGCTGGCAGCGCGCTGCCTGCCACACGCAATACAGACAATGACGGTAACGTCATTCCGAGTCAGGCCTTGCTGCAGCTGGATCAGGCACAGACCGACCGTCTGGTGGGGCCGGCCAATACTGCGTTTAGCACTGAGGTGCGTGACCTGCTGCTGTCGGCCCTGAGCGTAACGCTCAAGGCGCTGGGCTGGGGGGAGCAGTCAACCGTGATGCTCGAAGGCCATGGCCGGGAAGAGATTGGCGCGCAGCTGGATGTCAGCCGCACCGTGGGCTGGTTTACCAGTACCTATCCATGCACTGTGGCGGTGCAGCCTTCACTGGCTGAAACCATCAAGCAGGCCAAAGAAACCCTGCGTCAGATCCCGGATAACGGGGTTGGTTTCAATGCCCTGCGCTGCTATCACCCTCAGGGTGAGCAACTGACCTTCTCGCCGGTTGTCTTTAACTATCTCGGCCGTCAGACCCAGAAGCAGGGCCAGCAGGCCGAACTGTGGCGTCCTTTGCCTGTGATTCCGGGGCAGACCGCTTCGCCGCTGAACCCGGGCGCGGAGCTGCTCAGTCTGCATGGCGGGATCTACGACGGCCAGCTGACGCTGCGCCAGGTCGGGGTGCTGGATCAGGCATTGAGCGAGCAGTTCATGGCGGCGTTCAAAGCCAGCCTGCTGAGCGTGATCCAATACTGTGAGCAGCATGCTGAATCGCACGGACGGCAGTCGACGCCATCGGATTATCCGCTGGTGAGCCTGACGCAGCCGGAGCTGGACAGGCTGAGCAAGCGGTTTGAGATTGAAGCGCTGCTGCCGGCCTCGTCGCTGCAGCAAAGCATGTTTGCCCATCAGCAGCGTTGCCCGGACGATGAAGCCTATCTGCTGCAGACGCCGATCCGCTACCGTCAGCCACTGGATCTGGCGTGTTACCAGCAGGCATGGCAAGCGGTTGTGGCCGCTTACCCGGCTTTGCGCACTGTGCTGAGCGGCCCTTATCGTGCCGGTAATCAGCTGATCCAGGTGGTGCAGCGTCAGCTGGTACTGCCGTTTGAGGTGGTGGATCTGACCGGCGAGGACGATGCCGAGGCGCTGATCGCCGAATACTGCCAGTATGATCGTCAGCGCGGTATAGCGCTCGATGGCGATGCTTTACTGCGCGTGCGCTGCTTCCGTCTGGCCGACGAGGATATTCGGGTGATCTTCAGCTGTCACCATGCTGTGATTGACGGCTGGAGTGGTCCGCGTCTGTTTGCGGCGCTGCATCAGGCTTATGAGGCGCTGGCGGATCATAATAGCGACGATCTGGCCGCCTTGCTGCCGGTCGATCAGGCCTATCTGGCCCATGCCGAGTATGCCGCCAGCAGCCAGCCTGAGACGGCGACCTTCTGGGCCGGTAAAGCACTGACAACCGCTCAGGCCGATGATTTAACGGCGCTGTTCGGACCGGATTTCGCTTCATCACCGCTGCAACAGCAGCCAGAAGTGGTGAAAACGGTGCTGAGCGCGCAAGCCCAGGCGTCGTTGCAAGATTTCGCGCGTCAGGTCGGTGTAACCCACAGCACGGTGGCGCAGTTTGCCTGGCACCGTCTGGTTGCCCGCCTGACCGGCCAGTCATCGAAAACCACCACCATAGTGGGCAATGTGGTGCCGGGGCGTGATGCGCCTGTGGACGGGATTGCCGCCAGTGTCGGGCTGTATATCAACACCTTGCCGCTGATCATCCACTGGCAGAATGAGGCGTCGCTGGCCGAGCAATTGCTCGGGCTGCAGGGCGAGGCCATGGCGCTGAACCAGCATGCGACCCAGTCGCTGATGGCCTTGCAGGCCGGACGGGGCCGACTGTTTGACAGCGTGTTTGTCTACGAGAACTACCCGCGCGCTGAGGCGGATGCCAATCGTCAGAGCGAGACGGCCGACGGGCGACTGCGTCCCGAGTTTGGCCCGGCGTTTGAAAAAGTGGAGATCCCGCTTAGCCTGGTGGTCAATGAAGTGGGCGGTCAGCTGTCGCTGCGCTTTGAATTTGATGGCGCGCAGGTCGATCCGTCCCGTGCCAGTGAGGTGCTGATGCTGTGGCAGGAGGAGTTGCTGCAGGTGATCGCCGCCGATCCGCAACAGGCATGGCCGCTTATACCCGCAGACCTAACCACTCAGACCCTGCCGTATCAGGAGGCGAAAGTCCGGCCTGAGCAAGCTCACCCTGAGCGGGGCGTGATTGCAACTGAAATGGCTGAGCTGGTCAGTGAAGTCTGGCAGCAGAGTATCCCGCTGCCAGTGACGCCGGAGAATCACAACTGGCATCAGCCTTGGTGCGCGCTGGGGATAGATTCTCTGGCGGCCATTACGCTGGTACAGCGCCTGAATCATGCGCTGAATATGCATGATGTGTCGGCGGTAGGCGTCACGCAGCCTGTGACCTTAGCCTTCCTGTATCAGCATGCCACACCGGATGCGATGTGCCGGGCACTGAGTGCTGCCAGTTCAGAGCCGCTGGATCAACAGTCCGAACAGGAGGTGGCGGATGTCAGCAACTAATCATCGGGCTAAGCTTTGGGCTAAGTTCCGGGCAGATACTGCGCCGGACTTAGCGCCTATGCTGGAGGCCGCCCTGATCGGGGCGGCCGAATCCGGCCGGGTGGCGATCGACTTTGGTGAGCAGTCGGTAAGCTATCGTCAATTGCTGGCAGCAGTCAGCCGGGTTCAGCAGCAACTGAATCAGGCAGGTTTGCAGCCGGGCAATCGGGTGGGGATTCATGTCGAGCGCTCGCCGACCCTGATCGCAACTTTGCTGGCCTGCCTGTTTTCCGGCGTGGCGTTTGTGCCGCTCGACCCGCTGTTTCCGGCCGGACGGCTGAGAGACATTGCTGATGAAGCGCAGTTGGATGCGGTGCTGGAGACGGGCAGGGATGATTTCGCGCCAATCGGCTTTTGCTGCCCGGTGCTGTCTGTGGAGCCTGAAGGTGAATGGCCGTTGCTGGCGGGCAATGCGGCGCCAATGAGTACGCTTTCGCTGCATCCGCACACCACGGCCTACATGATGTTCACCTCAGGCTCGACCGGCAAGCCGAAAGGGGTAGTGATCAGCTATCAGGCACTGTCGACTTTTCTTTGTGCCGCGCTAGCTAGGCTGAATCTGGACGCCGGTTGCCACTGGCTGCTGATCACCACAATCGCCTTTGATATCTCGATGCTGGAGATTTTTGCGCCCTTACTGGTGGGCGGGCGTTTGCGGCTCACCAGCAGCGAAGAGCATAAAGATCCCCATGCCGTTGCCGCCATCTTAGCGCGCTATCCCTCGGTCAATACCCTGCAGGCCACGCCGACCTTCTGGCGGATGCTGGTCAATACCGGCTGGCAGGGCCAGAGCGGGCTGACCGCACTGACAGGCGGTGAAGCGCTGGATAGCGGGCTGGCGCAGCAGTTGTTATCGCGCTGCGCGGTGCTGTGGAATTGCTATGGCCCGACGGAAGCGACTGTCTGGTCACTGATGGCTGAGGTGCAGCCGGATCAGCCGATCACTATCGGCCGCAGCCTGGCCGGTTATGGGCATCTGGTGCTGGATGACAACGATCAGCCGGTCGCTGTGGGCCAGGAAGGTGAGCTGTGTATTTATGGCGAGGCGCTCAGTGACGGCTACTGGCAAAGGGCGGATCTGACCGCGCGCCAGTTCATCACCCGCAGTGACGGTTTGCGCTATTACCGTACCGGTGATAACGTCCGGCGGCTGGCGGATGACAGCTATCAGTATTTTGGCCGCCTGGACGGTCAGGTCAAACTGCGTGGTTACCGGATCGAGCTGGGAGAAATTGAAGCGCGGCTGCGCGGGTTAGCCGCCGTCAGGGATGCTGCGGTCACACTGGAAGGAGAAGGCGAGCAGGCCATGCTGGTCGCGTATCTGGAACAGGGGGAGCGCAGCGAAGCCACTTCGCCTGAGATGACCCGCCTGCAACTGCGCAAGGCGCTTGCGGCCCATCTGCCCGGTTATATGATCCCGGGGCGTTTTGTCTGGCTGGCCTGCCTGCCGACAACCGCCAGCGGAAAAGTGGATCGCAAGCAGCTCGCTGCCGGTTAGTCTGACCTGTTGCCACAACGAAAAAACCGCCTGATTGACGTCAGGCGGTTTTTTTATCGCTGAACTTTTTTATAGAAGCGCTGTTTATGACAGCGCTGGCTCTGTGAGCGCTTACTGCGTCAGCGGCTGAGCGTCCGGGGTATTAACCAGTCTGGCGATGTCATCCATCACTTTCAGTGCCGCCAGCGGGCCGCCGACCGAGGTCCACAGCGAGCCGTCAACCGGGGCGAAGCGACCGGATTCAATGGCGCTCAGCTGACGAAATGCCGGAGTATTCTCGGCCTGTTTCATCGCTTCAACCGCCTCACCTGAGGTGCTCAGCGTGCCGATCACCATCCAGTCGCCGTCCAGCACCGCCAGAGCTTCCAGACTCAGCGACATGGAGTGGGTATGACCCGGATCCTGCTGGTTGGCCGGGCGTTTCATGCCGACATCGGTGATTACCTGGCTGGCAAAAGAGTCACGGAACATGTAAGCCGGGCCTTTCGGGTTCCAGCGCACCACGCTGATGGTCTGGCCCAGTTTGTTACCAATCGCCTGTTTGGTTTTTTCCGCATGGGCCTGGTAACGCGCCATAAAGGCATCGGCATCGGCCTGACGGTTCAGGATATTGGCGGTGCGCTGGAACACGCTTTTCCAGTTTTCGCCGTAGTTGAACGTCACCACAGTCGGGGCGATTTCGCCCAGCAGTTCAATCACTTCCGGGCGGTTGGGTGCGGTCAGGATCAGATCCGGTTCCAGCTCAAGAATGGTTTCCAGATTCGGGCGGGACAGATCGCCGACGACCTGAATATCGCCGTTAATGGCCGGGGTCAGATAACGGGGCAGGGTTTGCTGGCCGCGACCATTGACTGTGCCGATCGGGGTCATGCCCAGCGCCAGCGCAGTATCCAGATCGATCTCGCTGAGGGTAATCACGCGTTTCGGGTGTGCGGGGACGGTGACTTTCTCACCCAGGGCATCTTCTATGGTGCGGGTATCGGCAGCACTGGCTTGGCTTGCCATGCAGAACAGGGCCAGGGCCGTAAAAAGGCTTCGTAGCAAAATAACGCTCCTTATTATGCATCTCAATGAATTCAAGAAATCTATCCGGATTGTACTTAATAAAGATATTGAGAACTATTTTTATTTAATGCTGTTCTCACAAATGACGGGTTGATATCATGCTCAGCTTCGTTGTTATACATGGAGTTGCAAGCGTGTCGAAACTTCACCTCGTCTGGTTGGCAGCAGGCGTGTTCAGTGTCTGTTTTTTTTCTGTGATGTCTATGTCGGTCGGTGCCGGGGAGTACGGTGCAGCAGAAGCGCTGGCCTACTATTTCTCTGCCATTGTTCCGTCAGAACACATGACCATGGTGATGGATACCCTGCGCTTGCCGCGCACTCTGTGCGCCCTGATGGTCGGTGTCAGTTTGTCACTGGCCGCTTCCTTATTACAAAGTGCCACCCGTAACCCGCTGGCGGAGCCGGGCTTGCTGGGCGTTAATGCCGGTGCGGTGCTGGGGCTGGTCACCGGCCTGACCTATTTTGGCGTCGAATCGGCCCAGGGCTATCTGGTCTGGTCCGGCTTGGGCGCACTGGCCGGGAATATCGTGGTGCTGCTGGTCGGCCATGTGATGGGCAAATCCAGCCCGCTCAAACTGATTCTGGTCGGGGTGGCGATGAACGCGACCTTCGGCGGTTTATCCAATTATATTTTGCTGTCGAACCAGGTGGTGCTGGATCAGTTCCGCTTCTGGAACCTGGGTTCGCTGGCCGCAGCCGATATGACGGCGATGGCGCTGATCTCGCCCTTTATGCTGGCTGCCATAGTGCTGACCTTCCTGCTGGCCCGCCAGCTCACCATGATGCAGCTCGGGGAGCAGCAGGCTCGCTCGCTCGGCATTAATACCCACTGGGTGCGCATCGGCGTGCTGCTGGCCTCGACCCTGTTTACTGCCTGTGCCATTTCTGTTGCCGGGCCGATCAGTTTTGTCGGTTTCCTGGCAGCCTATTGCGCCCGTATGGTCGAGCCGGTACGGTTGTCTCTGCAGGTCATATTTTCGGCGCTGTTCGGCGTCTGTTTTATTCTGATCGCCGATATTCTGGCCCGCTGGATGATCCAGCCTTATGAAATGCCCAACGGGGTATTGCTGGCCATGATCGGCGCGCCTGTGCTGATTGGCGTGGTCCGGCGTGGCGGTTTCCGCTCCTTGCTGGCGGTGAAGTAGGAGCCTGAATGATGGACAAAAGTATGTCGCAGCACATGGCTGCCAGTGAGCGACCAGCGACCTCGTTACCCCCAGCTCAACCGGTACGGCATATCCCGTACGGCAAGTGGTTGTGGCAGTTCGGCAACAAGACCCTGCTGGTAGAGCGCCGGGCTGTGCTGTTAGGCGCGCTGCTGATGTTGGCGCTGGTGGCGATGAGCCTGCTGGCGGTCAGTATCGGCTCGGCCAAACTGACGCCCTGGCTGGCACTCAAAGCTTTGTTCGGTGAATCGACCCGGATGGTCGAGATCATGGTGTTTAAAATTCGTCTGCCCCGTGTGGTAGCCGTGTTGGTCGCAGGTGCGGCGATGGGGCTGTCGGGGTGTATGATCCAGACGCTGGTACGCAACCGGCTGGCGACCCCGGATATGGTGGGGGTGAATGAAGGGGCCACGCTGGCGATCACCTTTTTTACCTTATACCTCACGCTGGGTTCCTGGCCTTGGTGGGCGGCGCCGCTGGGTGCAGTCGTGGCGGCTGTGATGCTGTATATGCTGTGCCGCAATCCCGGCGAGCAGGGCTATCTGTTTGTGGTGATAGGTATCGGGGTCTCAGAGCTGATGCGCGCCGTGGGCGAGTTTTTGATGTCGACCGAATCCATTGTCCATGTCAGCAGCGTGTATTTCTGGACCATGGGCAACTTTGTCGGTCAGGGCTACAGCGTCAGTCTGCCGGTGGCCGGATTGCTGCTGTTACTCAGTCCGGCAGTGATTTACTTTTCCCGCCAGCTGGATGTGCTGCGGCTGGGGCTGCCGACCGCCCAGAGCCTGGGCGTCAACGTCAGCCGGGTGCAGGTGGCAATTCTGATGCTGGCGATCCTGATCGCCGCGCTGGGAACGGCCATTGGCGGCCCTGTGGTGTTTATCGCCATGGCGGCTCCCATTATTGCGACTTTCCTGCTGCGGGGACGTATTGTGCCACTGTGGACCGCCGCCATGCTGGGGGCACTGTTACTCCTGCTGAGCGATACCCTGGTGCGGGTACTGGCCGATCCCCACGAAGTGGCCACCGGGATCATGACCCGCATTCTGGGTGGCATCATGCTATTTATATTTCTACTGCGAGATAAAGGACAGGCAGACTAATGACAGCGTTATCGATGACAGGCGTAGGGTTTTCCTACGAGAGCAAGACCGTCCTCAGGGATGTCTCATTTCGTCTCGGCAAAGGTAAGCTGGTTGGCATAGTCGGCCCGAACGGCGGCGGTAAATCGACGCTGCTCAAGATGATGGCCAAGCAGTTGGCCCCGCAGCAGGGCGAGATCACCCTCAACGGCACATCGCTGGCGGACTACTCCATGAAAGCGTTGGCCAGAGCGCTGGCTTTCCTGCCGCAGCAGCCGATCAGCCCGGCCGGGATCACGGTGGAACAACTGGTGCAGTACGGTCGTCATCCCCATCAGGGCTGGTTCAGCCAGTGGAGTGATGAAGATGCGGCTCAGGTCGCCAAAGCCATTCAGTGGATGAAACTGGGCGATTTGCTGCAGCAACCTGTGGCCAGTTTGTCCGGTGGTCAGCGTCAGCGCGCCTGGCTGGCGATGATCCTGGCGCAGGATACTGATGTGATTTTGCTGGATGAGCCGACCAGTGCGCTGGATATCGGCCATCAGATCGAAGTGATGGAAAGCATCAGTCAGATGGTGGCCATGGGTAAAACCGTGGTGCTGGTGATACACGATCTGGCGGCGGCCGCGCGTTACTGTGATGAACTGGTGGCGATTGGTGAGCAGGGCGTGGTGGCGGCAGGGCCGGTTGCCGAGGTGATTACCAAGCCGATGATCGACAAGCTGTACAATACTCATGTCGATATTCTTAAAGCGCCGTTTGATGATGCGCCTGTGATTGTACCGCGCCGTCAGGCAGACTGGCAGCAGATCGCGGGCTAGCAGCAGCCTGTTGTACAGTCTAAATAGTTACGCAGTCCCAAGAGGTGCACAGTCTAAAAAGAAGCCAGCCTGAAACGGCTGGCTTTTTGTTGTCACCTTCAAAACACCGCCTGTAGCGGGTGTGACTGTTCAGATTTACCCTTCATTGGCCGCTAACCGGGTCTGATGTCCCTGACGGCGCTCTTCGACAGCGCTGGCCAGCATCGACAGCAGGGCCTCGGTATCGTCCCAGCCGAGGCAGGCATCGGTGATGGACTGACCATAGATCATGTCATCTGAGATATCCTGCCGTCCTTCCACCAGAAAGCTCTCGGCCATGATGGCGGTGATGGCATGATTGCCGTTGCCAATCTGGCGGCACAGCTCTTCGGCCACCAGCAGCTGGCGCCGGAACTGCTTCAGGCTGTTGCCATGGCTGCAGTCGACCATCACCCCTGTGGTGATCCCTTTGGCCTCCAGCTGCTGCAGGGCATGGTGAATATCTTCTTCGCTGTAGTTCGGCGCTTTACCGCCACGCAGGATCAGGTGGCAGTCCGGATTGCCTGCACTGTTAACGGCATAAAGCTGCCCGTCCTGACCTGTGGTGGTGTACAGGTGCGGGTGGCGGCTGGCAATGATGGCATCCATCGCCACACTGACATTACCGTCGGTGCCGTTTTTAAACCCGACCGGACACGGCAGACCGGAAGTTTGCTGACGGTGCGGCTGAGACTCAGTGGTTCTGGCACCTATGGCGCCCCAGCTCATCAGATCGGCCAGGTAAGTGAAACTGGTGGTATCAAGAAATTCGGTGGCGGCCGGCAGACCCAGTGCGTTAATGCGGATCAGCAATTCTCTGGCCTGCTGCAGGCCTTTGCCTATCTGATCGCTGCCGTCCAGATCCGGGTCAAACAGCATGCCTTTCCAGCCCACTGTGGTGCGCGGCTTTTCAAAATAGGTGCGCATCACCACCACCAGCTGATCCTGATAGTGATCGGCGCAGCGGGCCAGTTGTTCGGCATATTCTATGGCCGCATCCGGATCATGAATCGAACACGGGCCGATGACGACCAGCAGCCTGTCGTCCTGGCCGTGTAAAATCTCTCTGATGGTGCTGCGCGAGTGTGCGATATGCGCGCTCAGTGCGGCCGGGCAGGGAATCGCTGTTGCCAGTGCCGCTGGTGTGGGTAGTGCCTGCCATGAATGGGCGCGGATCACTGAAGGGTCAATAGCCATTGTTGTTTCCTTTGTTGTCATCGGGAGATGACATCACTCTTGTGCTTCAAAGTGCCCATACAGGCAAATGCCGGTTCGGTCTGGATTATTATTAATTATCAACAGCCTGGTGACGACTGGTGTGATAGCTGTCTTCATCTATACCAAAGCGCCAATAGGGAATGGCATAGACCTGAGTACGCTCGACATCCAGTTCGCGGCGAATAAAGCGGCGCAGGCCAACGACAATCTGCTCTTCACCGCCGAGCCAGAAATAGCTGTCGGCAGTCGTTTCTGCACTGAACGGCTGCTGGCAGAACTGATCGATCAGCGGCTGCACCTGATCCGGCTGGCCGATAAACCACTGAACCTCAACCCCTGCCGGACAGCGGAGATCCTGAATATCGGTTTCATCACCGACCTGGATCGCCACATAGCCGCGGCTGTCCGCCGGCATCTCTTCCAGCATCGCACTGATTGCCGGCAGGGCCGTCAGATCCCCGGCCAGATAATACTGCGAGGCCGGTTTGAGCATAGGATACGGGCCACCCGGTGGTGAAATCCCCAGCTTATCGCCGGGACGGGCATTGAGCGCAAACCGCGACGCCGGGCCCAGATCGCCGTGCAGGGCAAAGTCGATATCCATTTCACCCGTTTCCCGGCGCAGTTCGCGGACCGAGAAGGTACGCAGCAGCGGCTTGTCCTCGGGAGATTCCCATTTTGGCCCGGTTGCCGTCATGGTCGGCAGCACAGGTTCAGACTGTCCGTCCTGGCTCAGCATGATCTTGATGTGCGCACCATTACTGCACGGCGGGTAGTGCGCCAGCGCCGTTGATGTGAAGGTGATACGCCGATAACGCGGGCCCAAATCCTGGACAGATTTCACCGTAAGTAACACCGGCTGACGTTTTTCCCTGCTGTCGGGCACGGACATAATGTTTCCTTAATCAGTAATGATATCTATTCTCGTTTGATTATACATAAACATATCAGCGATAAAAGCAAAAGCTCACTTAAGCAACTGAAAGAGTGTGGGAAGTGAGGGATGGTGGGGTTAGGGGGATAACGCTGATAGTAGTAAAGCCCGCCAGGTTAAAACCTTGCGGGCTGGTACAGGAATTCAGGATTAATCCCATTCAAACCGGAGTTCGGGAAATCGCTGCTGAATTTCTACAATGAATCGGTTTGTATTATTGATATCCCAGTTTCTGGCAACGTAGTAACCAATGTCTTGATAGAAGAACTCAGGTTCACGTTCAGAGCGGTATTTTCTATATTTGTCAGCTGTGCCAGTGATTTCATGTAACTGCTTTAACAGCTGAAAAGAGCAGGTTTTATTATGTCTTAAGTAGTCAAATACTGCGTCATCAATCAACTGGTATGTTTGAAGCGCCTGGACGGTATACAAGCCTATATCCGATTTGCGAAAGCCTTGCTGATACAGTGTACCGTTCACATACAGGTTCAGTCGTGAGCGATCCTTTCCGTCATTTCGCGCCGCGCGTTCTTCACGCTTTTTGTGCCGGACCTCAATCTGATAGTCCATGGCTTCGGGCAGCGGAATGATTTGTTCGACATTTAACAGCAGCCGTTCGTCAAGACGCAGTGGGTTTAAGCGAACACAACGGATATCTAACCCCATATCGTTGAGCCAGAGTACCGAGGTGGTGATTTCTTTTGAAAAATTCCTGGCTGCAAGAACGATGCGCGACTCCTTGCCGAAATCGTCTTCCTGCGGGGTATCCCAGCCAAGGAAATCAAGCAGCACACTTTCTGCGTCAAGATCTTGTTCTGTGCGGCTTAAAAACTCTTTATAGGCATGAATTGCATGCTCCCAGGTTAAGTTCGCCACCATGGCAGCGTAGCGAATGGCCTGAAGCTCCATATGGCCGCCATCGTCATCACGCTTTAACTCAATCACAACGAGATTGGCCGATTTATCCACGCCGAGTAAATCAATGCGGCGATTAGACTCAACAAAATGCCCGTATTCTTCGGCAATCACCAGGGTGTCCGGGCTTATAGCTTCAATATTGGCTCTGAGCAGACGCTGGATATCCTGACGCTCTCTGAGTTTCTCTACTTCGAATGACGTTGTTTCTACCTTGATTAGGGTGTCATTGGCTAATTCGTAAATGGCCATAATTATTCTTTATATCCACTGAGCATATCGAAAATGACCCGGGCAAATTGCTGGGTTTTAGAGGGATCAGACAACAACTGCATCATCTGTTCCTGATGGGCGGCACTGCTGCTGAGGATGGCATCATCAATCGCTTTCGGAAAATCGCCCAGCATGGCTTGTTCCCGGGTATTGTTGGCGACCTGCTTCATGACTGTCTCGTTTTCAGTCAGTTTATCGCGGACGGTGTAGGCATAGTTGATCATGTCGCCGTCGGTCAGATTGTCGGTAATAAAAACCTCATTCAGACGTTCTATCACATGCGAGAGGAATGCCTCTTTCTTGTTCTTGGGCTTAGCCGTGCCGACATCATCGTTGGGTTGGAGCTTGTATTCCGGGCTGTTTTCCCGCAGCTGGATATCCTGCTGGCGAATTTTCGACAGCCGATAGTGGCTCATCACCACATTGCCCAGGTCAATATCATCGTCATCGTGTACGTCTTCGCGCAGCATAGGACGTAAGTGGCGCGCGTACAGACTGAGTTTCTCCAGCTCTTTATCGTCGTAATCGACAATCTGAGACATAAACTCATAGAAACGGGTAAAGCTGCCCAGATCTTTTTTGAAGATTTCCAGACGGTCTTTTTCTTGTTTGCATTCCTTCAGGCTGTTTTCTGCATTGGCAATGAGCACGGCATCGCCTGTCTTTTTCGTGCGTTCAAACATTGCCTTCGCGCGGATATAAGCGTCCACGGCAGAGCTGTAGCGCTGACGCCAGCGGTCTTGCGCGGGTTTACATATGTTACTGATCGCCGCATTGGATTTATTTTTTGTGAAGAAGGCCGTAGCAAATTGTTCGACTTCTGACCACAGGAAAATCCCGCTTGAGCGCAGCTTTTCAAAGAGGTCAAATACCTTGTTCGGGTCAGAAACATCTTCCAGCTCAGCGGTTTGATAGTAAGGCTGAAAGGCATCCAGAATATCTTGCGGCTCGTTGAAGAAATCGAGCACGAAGGTGCCGCACTCAGCTTTACCCGGAAAGGTTCGGTTCAGGCGTGACAGGGTTTGCACACATTCCACATTCGCCAGTTTCTTATCCACGTACATGGCGCAGAGTTTGGGCTGGTCAAAGCCGGTCTGGAATTTGTTGGCTACCAGCATGACCTGATAATCATCACTGTTGAAAGCGTTGCGCATCTCACGACCTTTCAGATCCGGATTCATGTTGTGCTCGGTGAATTTCTGATCCTGCAGTGCCATGCTGTCGGGATCATTCGGATGAAACTCAACTTCACCAGAGAAAGCCACCATGGCCTGAATGCCGGAATAACCGTTTTCAGCCACGTATTTGTCAAAAGCCAGTTTATAGCGCACTGCCTCTTTGCGTGAGCTGGTCACCACCATGGCTTTCGCCTGACCGCCCAATAAGCCCATTACGTTCTTTTTGAAGTGCTCCACAATCACCTTCACTTTCTGTGAGATGTTGTGATCATGCAGGCGCACCCAATTGTTCAGTTTCACCTTGGCTTTGCCTGCATCGACTTCAATGTCAGCAGCATCGAGCTTTTGCTTGAGCTGATAAATCACCTTGTAATTGGTGTAGTTCTTCAGCACATCCAGAATAAAACCTTCTTCAATGGCCTGGCGCATTGAATAGATGTGATACGCCTCTGGTTTGTTCTGTTTAGATGCGGGCAGCTCAGGGTTCGGCAAGCGGCCAAATAACTCTAAGGTTTTAGGCTTAGGGGTAGCCGTAAAGGCGTAGTAACTCAGGTTCTGGCTGCCCTGGCGCGCGGCAACCGTGGCATCAAGAATATCTTCGGAAGACAGTTCCGTGTCGTCATCCACTTCATCGGTCATCAACACTTCTTTGAGCTGGCGCGCTGTAGAACCGGTTTGCGAGGAATGCGCCTCATCGGCAATGACCGCATAGCGGCGTTCTTTCAGCGATGCTGAATGCTCAATCGCTTTGAGCACATGCGGGAAGGTTTGAATGGTGACGATAATGATCGGCTGAGAAGACTCTAATGCTGCCGCCAGCTTTTCAGATTTAGAACCATCGCCTTCCTTTCTGTTGATCCGCCCGACCACGCCATCGGCATGCTCAAACTGGTAGATGGTGTCCTGTAACTGATCATCCAGCACCGTCCGGTCGGTCACTACAATCACGGAGTGGAACTGTTTGTTGCCTGCAGCATCGTGTAGTGTTGACAGTTGGTGGGCTGTCCAGGCAATGGAGTTGGATTTCCCGGAACCTGCACTGTGCTGGATCAGATATTTGTGTCCGCTGCCTTCGGCAATGGCTGCATGAACCAGCTTGGTAACCACATCCCATTGGTGGTAGCGCGGGAAAATCAGGGTTTCTTTCTTGTATTTGAGGCCTTCCCAGTCTTCTTTTTCTTCAATCTGCAGATGAACAAAACGGCCCAGAATATTCAGCAGGTTATCCGGCGTCAGGACTTGATTCCACAGGTAATCAGTCGCGTAGCGGTTCTCATCTTCAGGAATATCATTGCCTTTGCCGCCGTCGTGTGTCCCTTTGTTGAATGGCAGGAAGACGGTGTCTTCTCCTGCTAGTTTGGTGGCCATATACACTTCATACTGGCTGACTGCAAAATGCACCAGAGCACCGCGCTTGAAGGTCAGCAAAGGCTCCGGTTTTTTCGTCGCCGGATCTTTGGGCAGGCGAGTGGCCTTGTATTGCTGAATGGCCTTGTTCACTGATTGCTTGAATTCAGATTTCAGCTCCAGTGTCGACACTGGCAGTCCGTTGACGAACAAGACTAAATCAATCCGCCAGTTCTTGGCTTTCTGGCCGGTTTCTGCCAGATGCTCGGCACTGGCATAAGGGCTGTACACTAGCTCCGGCACAATCCGGCAAATATTTTGCTGATAGCGAGCGAGAGTTTCCGGGTTCAGTGCATGTTCTGGCTTAAACTGGCACAGCGAAAAGCGGGCATTGCGGATTTTCAGCCCGTGACGTAAAACACCCAAGGTGCCATAGGTGCGGGATGCACGATCGGTTGCGTTGATATCGGCTTTTTTGAGCTGGGCGACCAGAGCCTCTAAAAAATGACGCTCTGAATCGACAGGAAAAACTTTGCAGAATTTTTCCCAGGCTTGCGGTTGTGTGTCTTGAACAAAGCTCAGCACATCCTGCTGATAGAGTGCTGATTCGCGATCGTAATCTGCCCCGGTGCCTAGCTTCCAGCCATTGGCCACCATCTGGCTTATGATGTCGTCCTGAAATACCCGTTCTTGTGTTGTGTCTTTCATATTGTGATTCTATTTATTGTTTAACTGCTGATGGGAGTGATTTTTTATGTTCTAGCTGTAGCTTGTTGCTACCCATTTTTTCTGCCAGCTTCTTGTAAGTGTCTTGTAACGCATCAAATCTTTCTTTTCTATCATAGAGTTCCAGAACAAATTGGAAAATTTGAAATGAATACAATAAGTCAAGTTCTTCAACACTTGATCCGTGCGTTCCTTCATTCCCGACCAGTTTTAACGGCTCTAAATATGAAGCTTCTTCTGGATAGACCTTTGCTAAACTTTGCACTTTGCGATTTAAATTTGAACCTTCAACCTGCATGTCATTACAAAACTGCTCTATTGCTCGGCGTAGTTTTGATGCTGAAGATGACGGATCAAAATGAAAATGCTTAAAAGCATCGATTAACTCATCACAAATAGTTTTAGGTATGTTGGATGATAGTGGGAAGATAGGTATGGTTGGTGAAAAATGCTCAATTTTTATATGGTCTGGTTTAACTTTATTTTTATCAAAAGGGTTTTGGGGTTTGAGTAACACACCAGACGCAGATACATGTTTTAAGCAACTATGACATGTTAAAAAGACTGTCATGAGGTATGCTTCGCCGTTTAGTGGATGAGTTAAATCTTGATAAGCCACTGAAATGGCATCAATCAATGGCAACCAAAAACCATCAGATTGGCTTAAAGTTTCTTGTTTTGATTTGAGCGTATTTCTCTTGTTATTGTGCTCTAATTTATATTTTTTACTGCTTGATAAGAGTGTCTCTTGGGATATTGGTTTCGTTTGAAGGCTGTCTTGCTCTAGTTGTAATTCTGTTTTTTTACAATATGGGCAAGGTAAGTTGGGATAACAATCCAACTCAATAAAACCAGAAATCCGTTCCCATAATGACAAGTCCATTACTCCACCTTAGTAATCAATTTTCCACGCACTGCGTGAACAATCTTGATATCAGAAAAAACTTCTGCAAATTTAACGCAGTAACTTAGCTGCGCCTTGCTCCAGCCCTTGCCGAACTGTGTGGTCAGCCGCTGGGCGAGCCTGGCAATCACCTGCTTGCCGTAATCCGCCCGGCTGCCGCCTAATACTTCTTCATGAATTCGTTGCCCGACAGACCAGTACAGCAGCGTCAGCTCTGCATTCACCGCCACCGCTGCCTGTTGTTTTGCTGCCTGGATCAGCGCAATCACATCCTGTTCGAACGCAGCAGCGGGTTGAGTCATGCCATCGCCTCCAACGGTTCCTCATGAACACTGGCCACGTGTTGAACGCCTGGCGCCTGCCAGTTGCGAACATCAATCTTGCCTGTGACAGCGGCGGAGATAAGAGCGGTGCGGCGTTCTTTCATTAAATCGATAGCTTTTAGTGCATTTGACTCTAGATCGTCATATTGCGTTTTCAGATTCAAGATATGCTCATGAATTGCGATCAATTCTTTTTGTGGCGGCACTGGAACAGGGATATTCTCAACTTGTTCGACACGCAAATGGCTAACAGTGCTTCCATGCGAAACGCTATTGATGTACCTGTCTAAGCAATCTGAAATTAAATAGTCAAAGAGATAGTTCGTATACGCCTGACTATTTGAAATAAAGTTCATCATGCGCTGTCCCATGCAGAACTTTAGGTTATCAGGAACTAAACATACTTCACCTGTAGGCGCTTCTCGTGTAAAGAGAATTGATCCAGATGGTGGAATCCCTCTTTGAGTCCAAATGTCGAAGTTTTTCTTATCGGTGTATAACGCACCGTTGAAGTTTAATTTCTGCTTTTTCACGTTTGTCGTTCGAACAACAAAATATTCACCGTTCTCAAAATACTCAGGAGTTTTATTTCGACAATCGACAACGTCACATTCAAACTTAAGGCGAGATACATCCCAATGCTCGGGCACTTCCCCTAACCACTCCACACCAGAATCTTTCATTGGTGCTTGAGGGTTCAAACCTTTGGTCACCGCATGGCTGATCACCGCTTGGCGCTTTTCTTTCAGTAGCTTGATTAGTAGCTGCTGCTTTTCGATCAAGGTGTCGATTTTGGCAGTTTCGTGGTCGAGGAAATTGGCGATTTGGGTTTGTTCAGGCAAAGGAGGTACCAACATGCTGAACTTTCTTAGGTCTGCTTGGAACAGGTGAGGTACACCCATTCCCCCTCGCATACGTGTTATGACGTTTTGTGTGTAATCTGACACAAAAAAATAGAACAGATAGTTACAGCCTACAGCACCTTTGCTTCTGAGGACTGCGATTGAACTATTAACAGTGGCAGGTTCTGGCAATACGCGAACGAGATTAGTAGTCCCTGTGGTCGAGCCATCTTTGGTGACAAGCACATCTCCTGTTTGCAACATTATTTCTGGAGACTCATCGTATCTGTCTTTCGTAATACGGTTTACATCGGTAAAGTCGATCTCTTTACCTTTGATATTTGGCGTTGCGAGAAAAACGTAACCTTCATCAACGTACTCATCTGCTTTCAACCCCTTCCAGCCAAGCCTTGCTTTTACAGAACTTTCGTGACCGATATTACTGATATGCCAATGCGATGGGATCTCAGTTATCCATTCGATGCCAGACTCTTTATATTCTGGATAAGCCTGATACTTGCCCATTACGAATGCACCTCTTGCAGTAGCTTCATAATGTCGGCACTCACGGCATCCAGATCTGAATCAATCGCTTCCAGTGCGCGTGGTGGTTGGTAAACATAAAAATGGCGATTGAACGGGATTTCGTAACCCACCACACCAATCTCATTATCTTTGTCATCACGCTTATCTGCGTTAATCCACGCATCAGCAACGTGCGGTTGCACTTCGCGTTTGAAGTCGCTTTCGATAAGCGTTGATGTGCTTACGCTTGGGTCAAGTGGTACGTTCTCGTTATCGCGCAGGTCGCCATCTTGTTGGAACTCAACAACCTTACCTTTGTAGTCGAAAGCACCGTAAAGCGGCTGCGCGTCTTCTTTCAGCACTTTTTTGATCACAGGCTCGGCGTCTTGGTTCTTCCAGGTGATCGCATCAGTAAACTGTTTCTTCTGTTTAGCGTCGAACTTGATGCCAGTAGCCTTGAACGCACCTTTGAGGGTCAGTTCAAACTGGTTAAAGTCGTCTGATTGTTGCGCCTTTCCACCAAGTTTTTCACCAACGGCAACTTGCAGGGCTTTCGCCGCATCCATCAGGGCTTTCTGGCTTAACCACAGTTTACTGTCCAGCACGTCTTTGATTTGCTTTTCTTTCAGCTCAGGAAAATCAGCTTTGATTAACGCACGTACTTCGGCTTCTACGTCAATCAGTGTGCCGTATGTGTCGTCATTCCACGCAGTGCCAAACTGATCAAAGACTGCCTGCATCACGGCGTTAAATGGCTTAGGTGCAAAGCGCAGTGATTCCACCGCTTCATCGGTGATTTGTGCAGACAGGCGCAGTGGGCGCTCAATGGTTAAGCGGCGGTAGCCAAACTCGTGCGTATCAAAAATCTTAGCGGTTAGTGGCTTGCCACTTTCGGTCAGGGTGTCGGTTTCAACAAACTCACCAAAGTTTTTCGTGATAGCGCGGATTTCATCATCGGTCAGGAAGTGACGCTTAGAGCCAAGCGATTTACGCATTTTACTGCTTAAGTTGGCACCATTGATCAGTTGTACTTTGCCTTTGCGTTCAGGAGCTTTCTTATTGGTCAGCACCCAAACATAAGTCGCAATGCCTG
>NZ_JASJOJ010000139.1:0-1276 GCF_038519165.1 Photobacterium sp. SP02 | reverse complement strand
CAGACCCGCTGAACTATACGGATTCGACAGGGTTAATCATTGACACTGTCGCTGACATCGGGTTTATTGGCTATGATTTATATCGGATTTTAACGGACAATGTTCTTGGCGACTGCGGCAACTTAGGCAGTAACCTAACAGCACTGGGGGCTGATTTAGCCGGGTTAGCAATACCCGGTGCAACGGGGCTGGGTGCTGCGAGTCGGGTTGCAAAGGGCGCAGACAAAGGTGGACTGAACCTTTTCAAATGGGGTAAAGAATCTACGACGAAAGCTGATGGCTGGAAGGACGGAGATTTTATGCTCCACTTGCCTGACAAAGGCAGTGCTAAAGCAAATTGGAAACAGAACTCAGGTCATTTACGTGAGCAGATGAATAAGGGAAATCCAATTTATGATTCATACCGTGACCCTAAAACTGGCCAGCAGATAGATACAGGTGGCTTCTTAAATGCCGAGCGCAAATTATTAGAGTCGCGTGGTTGGCAATACAACTCATCAACAGGAGCTTACCATCCACCCAATTAATTGGGCGGATGGTAATTGCTATTTGGGGATTAAGATGAGCACTAATGATTTTGAAAGTTTGGTTCAGAAAGGTTTTTCGTTCCTTGTTTCTGATTACCATTTTCGCTGTGTTGAAGTTACGAACCATGTAGTTCGTTTTGAAAGTGATAAGGTGTTTGTGGATGTGCGTTATGATGCATACCGTTCGTATGAACTCGATGTTGAAATTGGTGAGCTGAATGTTCTGTATGGTGGGCAAGAGCGGCCATTTAATATGGGAGAGATTCTTAGACTGGAGGGTGTGGCCGAAAAAGAAAGGTATACCTTTTTCCAGGCCAGCACTCCTTCCGTACTGGCTAACTGTGTTGCCAAACTGTCGTCGTTATTGTCTACCTATGCAGTTGAGTTATTGCAACATAATGAGTTCGTTTTTAAACGCCTATCGGGTTTAAGAGAAAGAGAGTGTGACCAGTATGAGTTGAAAAGCAAGCTGGCGCATATCAGAAGAGAAGTACAAATTGCTTGGAAAAATAAAGATTACGCCAAAGTTGCTACGCTGTATAAACCGGTAGAATCTTCTATCAGTGATGCAGAGAAAAAGAAACTTGCATTTGCTGAGAAGCAAGTAAAATGACAAGGCCTGCTTTAGCGAGCAAATAAGGGAGGCCACTCTGCAATATGTACTACCGAAAGAAAACTGATCTGATCCACTAACTCTGGACACTTAGCTAAGCACTGTTCTTCAATTCAAAATTCTCAGGGCTGAGATA
>NZ_JASJOJ010000138.1:0-1483 GCF_038519165.1 Photobacterium sp. SP02 | reverse complement strand
GGGGAGTATATGATCACAGCCAGCCCTGATCGTCAAACTGATCTATTTTGTTCAAAAAACGTTCGTGATCTTGCCCTGGATCAGCACCGGACTGAATTACCCCAGAAATATTCTGCACCGAGGTTGCCATGGCCCCGCTGGCATCTCCGGCAATCACCATCTTGCCGCCGGTTAAAATGTCGGCCTCGGTATTTATCAGGTGGCCTTTGACATAGAAATAACCCTGATCACCGGCATACAGCAGGCCGGTGTTGGTCAGGTTGCCAGCCACATTTAAGGTGGTGTCCTGCATCCCCAGTGTCGCGCCCTGATTGGTGAACTGCGTCAGGGTCGCCATCAGATTGGTCAGTGCCTGTATCGTTCCCTGATTCGTCAGCACACCGGCATTGAGCGTGGTGGTATTGCCTGAAATCAAACCGGTGGCCAGATTGGTGAAGGTGCCGCCAACGCTGACGGCCGTCTGTCCCTGCGCCACCAGCTTGCCTTGATTAGAAAGCTTGCCTCCGGCAGAAAGACGGGCATCCCCGCCGGCACTCAGGTTGTGGTTGAGAACCATATCGCCCGTGGTATTAACATCAAGATCACCGTTTGCCGTCACCGCCTGATTCAGCGTCAGGGTATCCACACTGATACTCATATCGCCAAGCGATGTCAGATCACCATCGTTGATCAGAGTACCGGTATTCAGTTGGCTGTTGGCGTCGCTGGACACACTGCCCTTCTGCGCAAACCCGTCTGCCTCAATCAACTGATCCCCCACGGCCTGGATCTGTCCCGTATTTGTCAGTTGACCCGATACGCTCAGACGCTGTGCTCCACCAGCCGCCAGCGTGCCGGCATTGTCGATCTGTTCGGCCACAATCTGCTGATCGGTCTGCGATGTCGTCACCCCTGTGCTTTGCTGGTGAAAGGTACCGGCAGTAATGGATTGTTCGCCGGCAGACTGAATCGCGCCCTGATTAGACAGTTGGCCAGTGACAAGCAAAGTTTGCGTGCCAGCCGATACCAGCTTGCCACTGTTATCGATTGTTTCTGCCTCTGCGTTCAGCTGATTGGCGATGAGCTGGGTGTGGTTCTGAATCGTTCCCGCCTGGAGTTCCAGCGTACCGGCATGGGTTGTCCCTGCGCCCTGCAGTGTCAGCGACTGCGGGTTCGCAATCGTCAGTGTCTGCTTAACGGCGATCTGACCCTCATTGATTAACTGGCTGATCCCCGCCAGACTGGCGTGCTCTGCTGCAATCTGGCTCGGTGCATCCAGGCTGAGGCTGTGAGCCTCGCTGCTCAGTTCGCCAGACACCTGTATCCGGCTGTCACTCAAACTCACCTCAGCGCCGGTCAAATCCACCCGTCCGTTATGACTCTCTGAGCCATCCGCGGCCAGACCGGCAGTTAACGTGCTGTTTTGCAATCGAATGGCATCCGCCTGAACCCTGATTGTCTGGCCGACGGTCTCTGAATCATCAGCTCCTGAATAAGATTGTAC
>NZ_JASJOJ010000137.1:0-1519 GCF_038519165.1 Photobacterium sp. SP02 | reverse complement strand
GCTGACTTCTGGTACAAGTACGTGGGCTTTGACGGCCGCATCATCGGCATGACCAGCTTCGGTGAATCGGCACCGGCTGGCGAGCTGTTCAAGCTGTTCGGCTTCACCACTGAAAACGTGGTCAGCACCGCGAAAGAGCTGCTGTAAACCGAACCGAAATAATCATCACCACCATGACGGCGGTTCCATGATTCAAAGGTCTGGCATTCATGTCAGACCTTTTTTATCACCTCGGTCATCACCTTTTCTGTCCCCTCAAACCCAGCGAGAAGAAGACCGGCAAATCAATGCGGCAATGAAAACGCTGAACAAAGTGCATGACGGCTAACATTTGTTAAGCGCTTTTGAATCCATTACACTGACGCCACATCTGTGTATGGAACACCGCTATGACCACTTCACCGCCTACCGCTTCGTTTGACCATCAGCTGGAAGATACAGACCTGTTGACTGAAATTGCCATTTTGTATTACCAGCAAAGTGCCACGCAGGAAGAAATCTCGAAAAAATTCGGTATCAGCCGCCCTAAAGTCAGCCGTCTGCTCAGAAAAGCGCGGGAAGAAGGGATCGTGGAAATTACCGTCAAGTTCCACCCGATCCACAGCGCCCAGCTTGAGCAGCGTTTGATGGACAGGTTCAACCTGAAACGAGCCTTGATTGCACTGGATCAACCCAGTGCACAAGAGCAGCGAATGCAAGTCTCTACCCTGGTATCGGCCTATCTGGACGGTTATCTGAGAGACGATGTCGTTGTCGCGGTCGGTCAGGGACAGAATGTTGCGGCTGTCGCTGATCATCCCGGTATTGTTTCCCATCGCAATGCGCGATTTGTTTGTGCCATCGGCGGAACCCACCGCAGCGGCGATACCATTAATGCGGATCATATCTGCCGCCGTCTGGCAAAAAAATTTGGTGGTACCAGCGAAACCTTATATGCACCAGCCTATGTCGACAGTGAAGTCACCCAGCAGGTGTTTATCACCCATCCCAATGTCAGCGAAACCCTCAATCAGGCCCGAAAAGCGGAGTTTGCCTTAGTCGGTATCGGCGATATGGACGAAAACAGTCATATGGTGAAGTTGGGATGTTTTACGGCAAAAGAGTTTGTCGAAGCCAGACTCAATGATGGCATTGTCGGCGATATTGGTGGCTTTGACTTCTTCCGTCTGGATGGACAGCAAGCAGGAACACTGATGCGGGGCCGGGTTGTCGGGCTGGAGATGTCTGATTTGCGCCGTATCCCGAACGTGATTGCTATGGCCAGTGAAAGCCGAAAGGCACTGGCAATTTTGGGCGCGTTAAGAACTGGCGTAATTGATGTGCTGGCGACCAGCGCAAGTTGTGCGATGGCATTACTGAACATGTCAGATTCATAAGCACACAAGGCAGCAACAACGACAGACGGTTTCAACCCGTCATTGCTTATATTCTCAACGGGTGAACAAAATTACACAAATCTTCTTTTTGTTCACTCCAGCGATGGCGCACTGCTTCTGCAGACCCAGCGAAATCGACACCG
>NZ_JASJOJ010000136.1:0-1581 GCF_038519165.1 Photobacterium sp. SP02 | reverse complement strand
ATCGTTTTGTTAATGCGGAGGTAATCAATGCCTTTAGTACCTCTCTTAATCGGCGGTGGTGTGTTGTGGGGCAGCGGCGCCCTTGTGGGCGGCTCCCTCGGCTATACCGCTGCAGATGGCACTAAGTACCTGAGTGCGGGCGTGATAGCCGTGGGCGTCATCGTGCTGGTGCTGGCCTTTCTCTATTTTCGTAAAAAGGGGGCGTTGTGAGCGGATCATCTTCTGGCGGTTTAGCCAGTCTGGCCGGAACTGCCGCCGGGGCCAGTATGGGCTTTCCCGGCATGGATATGTCCGGGGCACTGGGTGCGCTGGAGTCAGTGAGTGACAGCGGGCCGATGACTACCACCAACGGCCCGGTCGAAATGAATTTCGAGGCGGGCGGTGTGACCTTCGGGGCGAAAACCCCGAACTACACCCTAATAGTGGTCGCGATTGCCGCCATGGTGCTGCTGTTTTTCTACCTGAGGGGGCGCTGATATGGGCTTATTCAGTACGAAAAAGAGCGCAAACAGCAACATCAATAACAGCGTTAACACCTCCAACAGCATGGGCGTCAGCGGTGCGAACAACGGCATGATGTTCAGTGGCATTGATGGCAGCGTCACCATGACTGACCACGGTGCCATGGAAGCCGCGGGGGAAATGGCCAGTGATGCCATGACCCTTGGCTCGAATGCGTTAGCGTCGAATAACAGCGCCTTGAACGATGCCTTTAGTTTTGGACTGGAAACCTTCAATGGGGCGCTGAGTTCCCTTGGCGGCATGGCGTCGAACCAGAGCAATCTGGCCTCGCAGTCCATGCAGTTGGCGAACAGCATCAATGCCAGCGCCAACACAGGCGGGGCCAGTGACATAGGACGACAGAACACCCAGGTCATGATGGCCTTTGCGGCGGTCATCGGCTTGGTGCTGCTGGTTGTGGTGCTTAAGAGGTAGCGGAATGTATCAGACACAGAAAATCATCGAAGTACAGCTACAGGCCGGAGAAAAGATTATCTCGGCTGTCAGTCAGTACCTGTTAATCCGTGACTGCTCCCATACCGTCACCTTGCTGGCAAAAACCCAGAACCGGGAGCTTGGCACAGAGCTGAAGAAAAACGACGTGGTGCCTTTGAGTGGTTTCGAGACCATCGAGCTGTACAACCACCACAGCACGGCAGTCACGCTCAAATACCAGTTAACCGATATCCCGGTAAACACCCAGTCTGATGCGGTGGCAATCAGTGGCGCGGTGGAGGTGCACAGCATCCGCGAACCCGTGACCATTGATGCGATTCAGCAGACGGTGCCCGTTGCATTTGATGCGCCCGTGTCTATTGCCAACTGGCCCGCAGTGCAACCTGTGAGCGGAAAGATCACCGTAGGCAATTTGCCTGAGGTGCAGGCAGTGAGCGGGGAAATGGCGATCACCAACCTGCCCGCGGTGCAGAGTATCCAAGGTCAAGTTGAGATCACCAATCAACCGCAGGTACAGCAGGTCAGCGGTCTGGTTGCGGTGGCGCGCAGTGATGCGCTAACCAGTGCGGCCAAACCGTTAGACCCAGCGGTGAGTACCTTGCTGATTGACGCGGACAACACGCG
>NZ_JASJOJ010000135.1:0-1611 GCF_038519165.1 Photobacterium sp. SP02 | reverse complement strand
ACTACAATTTCTATCGGGATTACGATCCGAATACAGGGCGGTACATTCAGCGTGATCCGATTGGGTTGGGTGGGGGAGTAAGCGTCTATACTTATGTTTATAATAATCCTATTAGATATATTGACCCTACTGGTGAATTTGGTCTTTTCGGTGGTATCTATGGTGCTATTTCTGGTGGTATTGGAGGCTATATTTCTGGTGGATGGCAAGGAGCATTAGCTGGAGCTGGTGCTGGTGCATTAGTTGGTGCTGTTAATCCGTTTGGGGCTAGTGCTGCAGGAGCAGCCGCTGGAGCTGGTATAGCAAGCCTTTTGGGCCAAGGTGCTGGTAATGTCGTTGCAGGGAAAGATATCACTAATCTTTGTAATTATGACTTTTCAGCTGCTGGAGGTGCAGCGTTAGGTGGCGCATTAGGCGGTCCATTGGGTACTGCAATTGGTCGTTATGTAGGGCCTTACCGTTTCCCAGTTATTGGGCGACCTCTGGGTGCGTCAAGTATAAGTAATGCTCCGGGAAATACTGTAGGGGCCATTGTTGAAGGCATATCAGTGGGTGTGGGTGAATTAGGAGGACAGCAGTTCTAATATGATGTGGTTATTAACGGCAATTTATTTTCTATTATACTCATTTGTGCTATGGGGAGGATTTATCATTTATGGAAAATCTTTATTGTACCTAGGTAAGTCAGGGGGAGGGTTGAAATTTTTTGGAGGATTTATTATCTATGCAGTATTTGCATGTGTGTTAGTTTCCCCTTTATTTTTAGCACTCACGATGATCGATGATTGGCGAGAAAGTTTTAAATTAAACCCAATTTATATGATTTATTTCTTTGTGTTGTTTCTTCTTGCATCAGTTCCTGGTGGCATTTATTTCAAGAAGCATTATTTAAGTGATCTGAAAAAACTCGGATATTTTGCACAGAGACGATAGGTAAAATGATAAAAATAATTTGTATTTATGGGTTCTCTGGCTGAACAGTATGTATAAAACCTATTTATGAACCTAGAAACTATTGTTGATAAAGTGTATTAATAGACAGGACCTTAAGTATTAAGCTTTTCATAAATTCCATCTAAGGTTCTGTAACTTAACAGCGCTGAGTTTTGATGTCGCGGGATTAGTGATACCCGGCGTAACGGGATTGGGGGGCTGCGAGCCGGGTTGCGAAGGGGGTAACAACTAAAGCCGATGATGTAATCCATGTTACAAAAGATGGTGTTGCTATACCTACTGGTCCTAAGTATAAGATTCCAGACAATTATGTTCAGAATCCTCATCGTCCAGGAAGCTATGGTGAGATAGTTAACGGTAAATATAAAGAGCGTCTAAGGATTGATCCTGCAACACCTCCAGGTCAGAAGGGGCCTAATTATTCTCATTACCACAAGGATGGCAAAGGGAAGCATTACAGTCCCAAAGAAGGTGATCCAGATCCGGGGTTCTAATTATGAATTATTGCGAAAAATTTAATGAGTTACCGTGGCATGATTCGGCATTGCTAAATATAGAAATTGACCGAAGTAATCCAGGTGAAAGTGATACTGTTAGAATTTTGATTCAATGGCCTGATGACAGTCAAAGCTATGTGGTTTTTAGCGAGTGTTATTT
>NZ_JASJOJ010000134.1:0-1624 GCF_038519165.1 Photobacterium sp. SP02 | reverse complement strand
GGCCAATATGGGTTTAATCAGGCACTGCACCCCGGCATGGCTCCATCCGGTCACCTGTTTTAAGTGCTCTCCGAGCACGGGGTTACAGTTATTTTCAGTGCTCCAAGGGGAGCCGCTCCGCGACTCTAACAGCGCCCCCAACTCAGACTTTTTCACTAATCGGTAAGTCTCGTTGCATGTCGAAATGAAGGTGCTCACCCCTTCAGAAACCCAGTGAAAGCCAATGGCCTTTTTCACGCTCTCGCCGTACTGGTTCTGTTTTTCTTCATAGGCCAGCTGCGCATCCGCGGCGAGCTGGCAGAACAGCGCCCACTTAGAGGAATCCGCCGCCTGTCGCAGCGCTTCAAGTTTGGGATCAATGCGGGTTTGCGCTTCAGTGGCCCGGCGCAGATGACGCCACAGGGAAACAGGCTCACCGCCGAACTGCTGAAACTGGCGGATACGGTGAACCGAGGCCCAGGCACGAACGCGAAACGCGCTTTCTTCGGCTTCGGTGTCCGGCATGTGCTTGCCATTGATGTTTTTCGAAACGTACTTCGCGATGTATGCCGTGGCGCCGCCCTTGGCCGGGTCGGCTTCCTTGACGTCAAAGCGCGGGGAAATGTCGTCTCCCAGCTCGGCTCTGTCTTCACTGGTTGCCACGCCGGATAGGATGTTAATCAGGGTGTCTTTGTCTTTCGGATCGCAGAATAGAAAATAGTGGCCGTGGCTGGTGCCGTCTTTGTGCGGCTCCGCCACGCGAAAACCGAAGTAGTGAATATCTTCTTTGGCAATCAGGGCACGGGCCTGCGCCCATTGCTGCATCAGATTGCTATGGCCTTCTTTGACCGTGGCCCCGTTCCACTTGTTAGAATTGCGGTGGTACTTGCTCGGCAATGTCCACGTCAGGAACAACGCGGTATAACCCAAGTCCTGCGCCAGCTCTTCAAAGCCACGGGAACGTACCATCATTTCAATACGGCGGTTTTCCGGGTTGGCCGTGGTGCGCTTGATCACTTCGGCAAGGTCAAAGTGCTCCCCGGTGGCCTCGTTGTACACCGCGGTGTTCTGAATAAAGCGCTCCGCTTCACGCTGCTTGTTCTTCCAGTTCTGGAAAGACGGATAGGAAATGTATTTAGTCTGGTGCCCCTTGTCGCCAACGCGCTCAAGGGCAATCTGTGCGTACTCAATGTACTGCGCCCGAAGGTGCAGCAGGCGACGCTCAATCCATTCTTCAGACTGCATTTTCAGCACTGAAGCGGTGAGCACTTGCTCGGCGCGCTCAACCTCCACCTTGCCACCGGGCAATACAGGCGGGTTAATGGAAATGGCGCGGATATTCTCAGCCAGCACAGAATAAATGTGCTTCATCGCAGCCAGAAAGCTGTCAAAAACCTGCGGGTCAATGTCTTTCATTGCCTGCATATTCTCATCAGCAACCAGACGGGCCAGCTTACGCACGGCCTCGTCTCGCATCAGAATGTTATGGTTTAAACGTTCAGCGTTAACCTTGTTGCGACTGTCCACGAAGGAAAACTTGTCTTCAATGAAGGGGGCGACTTTCAAACCGAACTTCACCGCCTCATCACTGAAGCGGTCAAGGTTGTCACGGGTAGCCCCGCCGCGCTGTTGGCGGCTGGCTATC
>NZ_JASJOJ010000133.1:0-1723 GCF_038519165.1 Photobacterium sp. SP02 | reverse complement strand
AGCCTCCACTTCCCGAACAGGGTCGATCAATATGTGGATCTGTGACTTATGCTGACACAGAACTATGAACACCCTCGTTGGGAATTGATGCGTTTGTTAGGCTAACCACTCACTATCAGGAAAATCTACTCCTGAGATGAAGAGTTTTGACTCTTTTTTATCTACTGATATAAAGTCAGCCTTGTTTGTTAGCCCTCCTAAAGTGCTAGATCTACCCCCCTTAATTTTTCCATGAGCAGTATTAAAAGTAATCGCCTCGCCGATTGAATAAGAGTATCGATCTAAATTCGAGTCATAAAGGCCATCCGCACCTTTGGGATATTGGTTAAATTTCACAACGTTATAATTGGGTTGTAGCAGGCTAACAAATGCCTTTTCAGCATCAGCAACTAATTGTTTATGTTGGTAGTCAAAGTCCAAATCATTGTCGCCGATTTCATCATCTCCTCCGATAGTTGTTATATATAGCGGCTCTAAGCGAAACAGGAAAAGAAATATCTCGTCAGAAACTCTAGCACCGGGGTATCGCTGAGGTTCATTTGATAAAATTGCTTGCCGAGCATGATGGCCTTTTTTTATAAGTCTGTCATAGCTATCACCAACCTTTGCAATACCAATGTATAGCAAGTCGTAGCAAAACAGTTCATCATAATTATTTATTCCAGATATCCCATTGAAGTTCCTAGATCTGAACCAAAGGATATTTTCAGGTGTAAACCTTTCTACAATATAGTTAACACCCTCTTTTTTATGTAAAATCTCTATAGCATCTTCTTTAAGAGAAAGATCAAGCTTTCGCCCATCAAATCTAGCGATAGATTCAAGCTGGGTGATATTTATTTCACCTGAGCTTTTCTGCTTATCACCAATACAAATATTAAAAGATATCGTAAAGCTTTTCTCATCCAACGTAACATTTGTGAATTTAGATTTAGGTTTCCCGCCTATCATATAAAAGTCACTATTTTTCATATGTTCAGCCGCTGGCTGATCCCTAAAATGATGGGCTTCCTGATTGGACATTGGCGGAAAAACCAACTCTAGAAATGTCATCTTTGCTCGATTCATTAATAATCCTTATCTACTGTGCTCCGTAATGCACCAAAGAGCCTAACATTTTATTCAACGATATCATGTCGCATAACTCTGTCGTATAACTATTCTTGATGAAGCCAACCTAAATGATTGATGGATTTATATAATTCATACTTATTTATATAAATCCATCAGTAAGTTATACGACATCTTATCATGTATCCTACCCAAATCACTTAGGCTACCCAATTGATGTTATGGACTTTTTTATGATTCATGACCGACCGCAAAAATCACACTCACTGCATGGATTCCCGCCTGTCGCGGAATTGACGGGTTGAAAATGTACATTGATGGCACTCACACAGGGAAAAAGTCAGGACGAATTTTTAGGTTGTCGGCGCCGGGAGCGCCTACAACCGTCCCGGACAGCGTCAAAGAATAAAAAGGGCTTTCTGGGCACTCTTTATCGGGCTAAAGAGTGCCTGGCGCGCATTCATGAATGCCAAGTAAGCCACCGAACTCAAGCGCGACATACTCACCCAGCCGCAAAAAATGAATTCGCCGCATGGATTCCCGCCTGTCGCGAAAATGACGGATTGAAAATGTATATTGATGGCACTCCCACAGGGAAAAATTCAGGACGAATTTTTAGGTTGTCGGCGCCGGGAGCGCCTACAACCGGCCC
>NZ_JASJOJ010000132.1:0-1734 GCF_038519165.1 Photobacterium sp. SP02 | reverse complement strand
AATTCGGGGAAATGTGCGCGGAACCCCTATTTGTTTATTTTTCTAAATACATTCAAATATGTATCCGCTCATGAGACAATAACCCTGATAAATGCTTCAATGATATCGAAAAAGGAAGAGTATGAGTATTCAACATTTCCGTGTCGCCCTTATTCCCTTTTTTGCGGCATTTTGCCTTCCTGTTTTTGCTCACCCAGAAACGCTGGTGAAAGTAAAAGATGCTGAAGATCAGTTGGGTGCACGAGTGGGTTACATCGAACTGGATCTCAACAGCGGTAAGATCCTTGAGAGTTTTCGCCCCGAAGAACGTTTTCCAATGATGAGCACTTTTAAAGTTCTGCTATGTGGCGCGGTATTATCCCGTATTGACGCCGGGCAAGAACAACTCGGCCGCCGAATTCACTATTCTCAGAATGACTTGGTTGAGTACTCACCAGTCACAGAAAAGCATCTTACGGATGGCATGACAGTAAGAGAATTATGCAGTGCTGCCATAACCATGAGTGATAACACTGCGGCCAACTTACTTCTGACAACGATCGGAGGACCGAAGGAGCTAACCGCTTTTTTGCACAACATGGGGGATCATGTAACTCGCCTTGATCGTTGGGAACCGGAGCTGAATGAAGCCATACCAAACGACGAGCGTGACACCACGATGCCTGTAGCAATGGCAACAACGTTGCGCAAACTATTAACTGGCGAACTACTTACTCTAGCTTCCCGGCAACAATTAATAGACTGGATGGAGGCGGATAAAGTTGCAGGACCACTTCTGCGCTCGGCCCTTCCGGCTGGCTGGTTTATTGCTGATAAATCTGGAGCCGGTGAGCGTGGGTCTCGCGGTATCATTGCAGCACTGGGGCCAGATGGTAAGCCCTCCCGTATCGTAGTTATCTACACGACGGGGAGTCAGGCAACTATGGATGAACGAAATAGACAGATCGCTGAGATAGGTGCCTCACTGATTAAGCATTGGTAACTGTCAGACCAAGTTTACTCATATATACTTTAGATTGATTTAAAACTTCATTTTTAATTTAAAAGGATCTAGGTGAAGATCCTTTTTGATAATCTCATGACCAAAATCCCTTAACGTGAGTTTTCGTTCCACTGAGCGTCAGACCCCGTAGAAAAGATCAAAGGATCTTCTTGAGATCCTTTTTTTCTGCGCGTAATCTGCTGCTTGCAAACAAAAAAACCACCGCTACCAGCGGTGGTTTGTTTGCCGGATCAAGAGCTACCAACTCTTTTTCCGAAGGTAACTGGCTTCAGCAGAGCGCAGATACCAAATACTGTTCTTCTAGTGTAGCCGTAGTTAGGCCACCACTTCAAGAACTCTGTAGCACCGCCTACATACCTCGCTCTGCTAATCCTGTTACCAGTGGGTACCTAGGATCCATGGCTGCTGCCAGTGGCGATAAGTCGTGTCTTACCGGGTTGGACTCAAGACGATAGTTACCGGATAAGGCGCAGCGGTCGGGCTGAACGGGGGGTTCGTGCACACAGCCCAGCTTGGAGCGAACGACCTACACCGAACTGAGATACCTACAGCGTGAGCTATGAGAAAGCGCCACGCTTCCCGAAGGGAGAAAGGCGGACAGGTATCCGGTAAGCGGCAGGGTCGGAACAGGAGAGCGCACGAGGGAGCTTCCAGGGGGAAACGCCTGGTATCTTTATAGTCCTGTCGGGTTTCGCCACCTCTGACTTGAGCGTCGATTTTTGTGATGCTCG
>NZ_JASJOJ010000131.1:0-1990 GCF_038519165.1 Photobacterium sp. SP02 | reverse complement strand
CGCCAGGCTCCCCTTTTGAAAAGCCCGTCCGGCGACGGGCTTTTTCTTCGCTCTCCACCTGCGGGTGTGAGCGGAGTCAACACAGAGTTTTTGGCTTTCAGACCGGGACTGACCGGGGTGAAAGAAGATGAAAATTTTGTCTTGACTTGAAGCGAGGGAAGCGTATTATACGCGTCCTGACTGGCGGAAGCACACAGTGCTAACGCATTGAAAGTCAACGTTCTTTAACAATTTGACCATGCAATCTGTGTGGGCACTCGACAATGATACAGTCATAAAAGATTTATCAGTGAACTGAGTGACCAATTGGTAGCACTTTTTATAAAAGGGTTACCGGCACAGTCAATTCGTTTCAACTTCGGTTGAAACATCAGTAATCACTGAGCCGCTTCTCTTACGGGAAGCAACAAAACTTTAATTGAAGAGTTTGATCATGGCTCAGATTGAACGCTGGCGGCAGGCCTAACACATGCAAGTCGAGCGGCAGCGACAACATTGACCCTTCGGGTGATTTGTTGGGCGGCGAGCGGCGGACGGGTGAGTAATGCCTGGGAACATGCCTTAGTGTGGGGGATAACCATTGGAAACGATGGCTAATACCGCATAATCTCTACGGAGCAAAGCGGGGGACCTTCGGGCCTCGCGCGCTAAGATTGGCCCAGGTGGGATTAGCTAGTAGGTGGGGTAACGGCTCACCTAGGCGACGATCCCTAGCTGGTCTGAGAGGATGATCAGCCACACTGGAACTGAGACACGGTCCAGACTCCTACGGGAGGCAGCAGTGGGGAATATTGCACAATGGGGGACACCCTGATGCAGCCATGCCGCGTGTGTGAAGAAGGCCTTCGGGTTGTAAAGCACTTTCAGCAGTGAGGAAGGGATGTGTGTTAATAGCGCGCATTCTTGACGTTAGCTGCAGAAGAAGCACCGGCTAACTCCGTGCCAGCAGCCGCGGTAATACGGAGGGTGCGAGCGTTAATCGGAATTACTGGGCGTAAAGCGCATGCAGGCGGCGTGTTAAGCCAGATGTGAAAGCCCGGGGCTCAACCTCGGAATCGCATTTGGAACTGGCAGGCTAGAGTCTTGTAGAGGGGGGTAGAATTTCAGGTGTAGCGGTGAAATGCGTAGAGATCTGAAGGAATACCGGTGGCGAAGGCGGCCCCCTGGACAAAGACTGACGCTCAGATGCGAAAGCGTGGGGAGCAAACAGGATTAGATACCCTGGTAGTCCACGCCGTAAACGATGTCTACTTGGAGGTTGGAATCTTGAATTCTGGCTTTCGGAGCTAACGCGTTAAGTAGACCGCCTGGGGAGTACGGTCGCAAGATTAAAACTCAAATGAATTGACGGGGGCCCGCACAAGCGGTGGAGCATGTGGTTTAATTCGATGCAACGCGAAGAACCTTACCTACTCTTGACATCCACGGAATCCTTTAGAGATAGAGGAGTGCCTTCGGGAACCGTGAGACAGGTGCTGCATGGCTGTCGTCAGCTCGTGTTGTGAAATGTTGGGTTAAGTCCCGCAACGAGCGCAACCCTTATCCTTGTTTGCCAGCACTTCGGGTGGGAACTCCAGGGAGACTGCCGGTGATAAACCGGAGGAAGGTGGGGACGACGTCAAGTCATCATGGCCCTTACGAGTAGGGCTACACACGTGCTACAATGGCGTATACAGAGGGCGGCGAGCTAGCGATAGTGAGCGAATCCCACAAAGTACGTCGTAGTCCGGATTGGAGTCTGCAACTCGACTCCATGAAGTCGGAATCGCTAGTAATCGTGGATCAGAATGCCACGGTGAATACGTTCCCGGGCCTTGTACACACCGCCCGTCACACCATGGGAGTGGGCTGCACCAGAAGTAGATAGCTTAACCTTCGGGAGGGCGTTTACCACGGTGTGGTTCATGACTGGGGTGAAGTCGTAACAAGGTAGCCCTAGGGGAACCTGGGGCTGGATCACCTCCTTACCTAAAGACTGTGTCTTTGACGC
>NZ_JASJOJ010000130.1:0-2243 GCF_038519165.1 Photobacterium sp. SP02 | reverse complement strand
TATTGCTTTGCCGAACGATGCATCGGTGGCGCTGCATCAGAAATTCGGCTTTCGTGAGGTCGGTGTTTTTCATGACTATGCCAGAAAACAGGGCGAGTACATCAGCTCGCTCTGGATGGAAAAGCGATTTGACTAATCCCGTATTTCAGGCAGCTATTCCGATACCGATTGAAAAACATCTGTCGCGGTCAACGGGCTCGATATGACCAATTCGAGATTTCAAAATGAAGAATACTTTTTTGCCATTAGTGCCAGAGCTGAATGGTGAACCTCTCACAGCGTGTTCCTGTTCGGGACGAATGACAGGCGGGTAAAGAGGATATTGCCGCTGCCGGAACTGAAATCGACTGCCATATAAAACAGTAACCCAATGAGCCAGACTAGAAATTAATTTTTGGCTCAATACCGCAAAGTGACATGTTCAGGCGAGTGCGGCGATTAAAGCAGTTGATTAGGGTATTCAATCTGATAGGGTTTCCTGATTGCATCTTGATAACGAACCTATTGTGCCTGTGTACGGAACCGGGAATTGAAAAGAATCATCGTGGGCTGATTCCGCAACCCGAGAGCGGATGTAAAACTGGTCACAGAACGCTGGCAGGATTAAAGTCCCCGAGCACGAAACCCCAAAATTCTATTCAGTTGTGTCATTAACGGGATTGCCGAAAGAAGGAAGTTTCACTCTCTTTGATTGCAAATCCTAAAGATTCGCATGGTGCTGAATTCATCTTTACGGAAATGCCGTTTGAAGAACTGATAAACGATAAAGACGGATGTGAATAAATGGAGCATGCTGAGATGGTTGAAGGGTCCTTCGAAGAAGCAAAGAAAATTGAAGAACTCAGAAACCTTTGGCTGAACGCAACAAACTTTTAGGATCAAACCATGAAAAAAAAATTGCTGGCTTATAGTTTGGGTGCACTTTGCGTTGGATCAATTGCCTTACCAGCTTGGAAAATGATTAAAGAGAAAATAGCTTATCATAAGGCTTATCAGGAGCAGTTGACTTCACTTGTTAAAGCAATTGAAATTGAACGATGGAAAACAAAGGACGGTCCAGTATATTGGGATATTAATATCGAAATCGCTGAAGAACCAGAATATGAAAAGTGGGATGAGAGTTACGCCTTACCAAGGTTACTTTTCAAGGCCAGAAAGAAAGGAGAAAGATTTTTTAATCTATACTCTATGAACATAGATGGAACCGATATAAGAATCATTGCAACACTGGAAGAGTTTGGCGGGTATGTATCACCATTTGGTATTGTAAAAAAGCCTACTAGATCACCTGATGGAAGATTTATTATTTCGACTATAGGTAATGATGGGTTTCATTGTGCTTTATATGATATTAAGGAGAGGGTGTCATATAAGATCGCTCCCAAATCTTGTTTTATCGAATCATGGAGTGCTGATGAGAAAATAGCATTAATTAATAATAATTCAAATACGGCTTTATTGGATTTAACTGATCGTAGTCTTAAATACTTTAGTGATGTTTACGGTTATCAATTTGATGATGCAACAGAAAAATTTTTTATACTGAAAGATAAAAATATCGCAATTTCTAAAGTCTATAAGAACAATGATTATCTGCAATCAATACCTGGGGATGGTGATCAAATTATATATGAGATGCCAGGGTTTAAGAATCCAAAGAGACAAAATTATCTTACTGAAGAATGTGTGTTTGGCGGTTTTTATGGAATAGGTGAAAATTATTTCACTTGTAATTTTGAGCCAAATCAATCTACCTACAATATTTATGATTCAAAAAACCCTACAAAAGTTATTGGCGAAAGTTTTGGTTTTTGGGTTATTGAACCTGGTGTATGGGCCCTCCAAGAGGGGAATATTTATCGCGTTAAACGTGATTCTGAAGATAGTGACATTAAAAAAATGCTCTATACGTATGATGCTGGAAAAGAATATGAGCTTATAGTTTATGATGATTTATATGTATCTAAAAACCTGAAGAACAATATTGATTCTATTGATATCACTGACTATATGCCAAAATTACCGACGAAAAAGCAATATGAAGAAACGCTTCTGGACTTACTTTATCAATAGAAGAACAAGATATAGCTAGAATTGGAAAGATGAATCTGTGATAAAATATAAAAATCACCGAGATCTCAAATAAAAACGTTGGCGAAAGAAAGCATGATTACTATGAAAAAAAGTATGAAATCAACACTAAAACTCAGTTTGTTAACAACCTTACTCCTTGTCGGTTGTGG